>JANWID010000293.1 GCA_025450095.1 Bacteroidia bacterium
ATTTCAAGATTGAGTATCTCCAGTTCTGATTCAAATTTTTTAAAGGCAACATACAATTCATGCTCAATCCTGGAACGGGTATCGGCAAGGAGTAATGAAGTTGAATTCAAATTCAATTTTGCATTTTTTATTTCCCTGCTCGTATTGAGTCCGTTAAAAATATTCCAGCTCAGCGTTAACCCGGAATAAAATCCCTGGTTCCTGTTTAAAAGTATAAAGCCCACATCATTTTCATTACTGGAATAATTGTAATCCGCATCCAGGTTTAATACCGGGAAACGGTACGAGCGGGATTCGGCCAACGCATGTTGAAAAATTTCCTCCTGAGTTTGCCCCAGCTGTATCTCAAAGTTTTTTTGCATAACCGATTTTCGCAGATCTTCCAGCACCGGCCGGTAACTGATCACAATGGAATCGGTAAGCTGCCATTCTTTATATTCATCCCTACCCATCAACCGGTTCAGATCGGCCAGAGCGGTTAGGTAATTATCCTGTAACTGCAAACGCAGTGATTTACGTGCATTGCGGTCGGTCTGCGATTGCAGTAAGTCCAGCTTGGAGCCTGAACCAACCTGGAATTTTAATTCGGCTATGCGTACCCGTTCATCGAACATCGCAATGGCATCTTCAATTACTTTTATTTCATTGAGAAGACTAACAGCCCGGAAATAACTTTCCATCACTCCAGCCACAGTAGATTCAATTTGCAGTTTCAATTCAATGCCGCCCGCATTCTCTTCCGTAACCAGTCTTGATTTTGCGGCGAACATCCGCATACCATCAAATAATGTCCAGTTGAAATGCAGACCTGCATCGGCTCCATCTGTACCCGCACCATCCTGTTCAACAATATTCCCGTTGCTGTATTCCTGTCGTGTATTTACACTTGCAGTGCTGATTCCGGCAGAAACATCTAACGATGGCAACATACCTGCATTACCCGGCGAATTGTTATTGGATGCAACCGTTGCATCGTTTCTCGATACACGGATTCCATAATTGTTTTTCAGTGCTGTTTCGATGGATGCTGATAGTGATAATGCATCCTGCGCATGCAGGAATGATATTGCAGTAAAAAAGAAGACAACAGTAAAAATCAGTTTTTGGAAATTCATATCATTCGCTCTCAACTAAGGCATGTTCTTCATATTCGGGTTGAACACCCGGTTTTTTCCTCGACAAATATGAATACATAGCAGGGATTACAAAGAGTGTCAGCATCAGGCTGAAAAGCAACCCACCGATAACGGTTATTCCCATCGACATCCGGCTTTCAGCCCCAGCTCCAAGTGCCAGCGCAATTGGCATCGCACCCAAAACAGTCGCCATGGTTGTCATCAAGATCGGTCGGAACCGGGCCTCCGCTGCCTGGTGGATAGCATCTGCTTTTGATTTTCCTGAAGCTACAAGTTGGTTTGCAAACTCCACGATCAGGATCCCGTTCTTGGTAACAAGACCTATGAGCATGATAATACCGATCTGGCTGAAAATATTCAATGTTTGATTGAAGTACCAGAGTGCCAGCAATGCACCGGCCATTGCAAGTGGTACGGTAATCATGATCACAAATGGATCAATGAAGCTTTCGAATTGTGCGGCGAGGATCAGGTAAATTAACAGTAATGCTAAAAGAAAAGCAAACAGGATATTTGAAGAACTTTCAGCAAAGTCACGCGACGGCCCTGTGAGCGAAGTGGAAAACGAATCATCCAACACCTGGTCGCCGATTTCCTCCATTGCTTTGATACCGTCTCCTATTGTTTTCCCGGGTGCAAGTCCTGCAGAAACAGTAGCAGACATGTACCTGTTATAATGATACAATTGCGGCGGGTTACTCTGTTCTTCCAGGCTCACCAGGTTATCAATCTGTATCAGTTCATTTTTATTATTTCGCACATATATAGATTGCAAATCCAGTGGTTCATCACGGTTAGCCCTGTCAACCTGTCCGATTACCTGGTACTGTTTACCACTCATCGTAAAATAACTGAAACGCTGTCCGCTGAAAGCAAGCTGAAGTGTTTGCGCGATATCGGCAACGGAGACTCCAAGGTTTCCTGCCTTTTCCCTGTTAATAGATAACGAAAGTTCCGGTTTATTAAATTTCAGATTCACATCCACACCCTGGAATACCGGATTTTTATTTGCCTGCTCCATGAATTTGGGCAACGCGGTTTTGAGATGTTCAAAATCGGGGGCCTGCAGTACAAACTGAACCGGCAATGCACCACGTGCTGCGTTACCTCCTGCTGAAATAGTTTGCTCCTGGATAACGAAAGTCCGCGCCTCGCTGAATGATCGTGTTTTGTTAGCAAGCAAGTCGGCGATTTCCTGCTGCGACCGTTTCCGGGTTTCCGCATCATTCAAAACCAGCCTGACAAACCCGGTATTTACTGCTCCGGATCCGGAAAAACCGGGGGCTGTAACGGTCAGGAGCACACGTTTTTCAGGAACGGAGTCTTTTATCAGGTCAACCATCTTGAATATGAATCTGTCAGTATATTCAAAAGAAGAACCTTCGGGAGCAGTAATGGACATGCGCAGGTAGGAACGGTCTTCCAGCGGTGCCAGCTCAGACTGTAACAGCGAGCCGATTCCAAATATCATCAGGAAGGAAACAAATACCAACACTATAGCCATATAACGCTTTCGCATAAACGACGACAGTGCATTCGCATAACTTTGGTTCAACTTA
The DNA here is from genome assembly GCA_025450095.1 of Bacteroidia bacterium. The sequence continues at coordinate 2,696 of JANWID010000293.1, forward strand.
TTAAAATAGGGTTCCGTAAATTCGTAAAAGCGGGAATGCTTATGCTTTTGCCGGATCAGGCGTGCATTCAGCATCGGGGTTAGTGAAAGTGAAACAAATGCCGATATCAGCACAGCACCGGCAAGTACCACACCGAATTCCCGGAATAGTCTTCCAACAAAACCTTCCAGGAAAATCACCGGCAGAAATACCGCAGCCAGTGTGATGGAAGTTGAAATAACCGCAAAAAAGATCTCCTGTGATCCCTTGTGTGCAGCTTCAACAGGTCTCATTCCACGCTCCACTTTTTTGAAAATATTTTCGGTGACAACAATTCCGTCATCAACAACAAGTCCCGTTGCCAATACTATGGCAAGCAGCGTAAGCACATTAATGGAATAACCCATCAGGTACATAATGAAAAAAGCACCGATCAGTGAAACAGGAATATCAATCAATGGCCGGAATGCAATCAGCCAGTCGCGGAAGAAAAGATAAATAATCAGGATTACGAGAACGATGGCAATCAGTAATGTATCCTTGACTTCAGTGATTGATTGCTTGATGAATTTGGTATTGTCTAATGCAATGTCAAGGGAGTAATCGTCAGGAATTTCCTTTTTGATCTGCTCCACTCTTTTAAAAAACTCATCGGCAATTTCAATATAGTTGGCTCCCGGTTGTGGAACCACCGCTACGGCAATCATAGGCACACCGGATTCGCGCAATATTGTTTCTTCATTCTCGGGTCCAAGTACCGCGTATCCCACATCGCGAAATCTGACCGTTTGATCATCGGTACTCTTAATGATCATGGAATTGAAATCATCTTCCGTTTCAAATTTTCCTGCGGTCTTAACCGTTAATTCGGTATTATCACCTGCAATTTTTCCGGTAGGAAGCTCAACATTTTCGCGATCCAGTGCATTCTTAACATCCAGTGGCGTGAGATTGAACGAGGATAGTTTTGCAGGATCCAGCCATAAACGCATGGCATATCTTTTTTGCCCCCAGATCTGTACAGTACTTACTCCCGGAATCGTTTGCAACCGCTCTGCAATCACATTCTCTCCATACTCACTTACTTCCAATTGATTTTTGGTATTGCTCTGGACAGTCAGCGATAAAATCGCATCGGAATTAGCATCTGATTTTGTAACTACCGGTAATGCGTCAATATCCTGCGGCAACTGTCGTACAGCTTGTGAAACTTTATCACGCACATCATTTGCCGCGGCTTCCAGGTCCTCATCCAGGTTAAACTCAACAGTGATCACACTGGTTCCCTGGTTGCTTGCCGATGATAAGGTGCGGATACCCGCAATTCCGTTAATCGCTTTTTCAAGTGGTTCGGTAATCTGCGATTCAATTACATCGGCATTGGCACCGGTATATGCAGTACGCACAGTAATGATTGGCGGATCTACAGAAGGATATTCCCTTATGCCTAAAAAACTGTATCCTATCATCCCGAAAATAACGATGGTGAGCGACATTACTATCGCCAGCACCGGTCGTCGTATACTTACAGATGATAGAGACATTTTACTTCCTGTTTGCTCAATATTATTTATAGTTGTCAGTTGGCAGTCGGCAGTCAGCAGTCGGCTCCCGATCGCCTTTGTGCGCATCGGAACTGCAGTCAGCAGTTAAAATACACAATCAACCCAACAACTTATCAACCCAACAACTTATCAACTCAACAATCCTTTAGTCAATCACCTTTACACTTACAGGCATGCTGTCGCGCAACTGCATGATCCCGGATGTAATTAATGTATCACCGGGTGTAAGTCCGCTCAGGATCTGCACATCTTTATCCTGCCTGATCCCTGTTGTTATAACCCTTGAAATTGCTAATCCGTTTTGAGCGACAAGCACTTTTTTGCCTTTAAGGACTGGAATTACAGCCTGTGTCGGAATTAAAACCGCTTCACCAGAATGACTCAGACCGAAATTCACTTTTGCAAATGCACCAGGAAGAATCTTGTTGCCAGGGTTTGGAGCCAGTGCGCGTATTCGTACTGAACGTGTGGCAGGATCCACTTTAGGTTCCACTGCATACACTTCACCGGAATGAGTGGTGGTATCGCCTTCAATGGTGAATTTTATTTTTTGACCTGCCCTTACTGCACTGCTATATTTTTCAGGCAATGAAAAATCTATTTTGAGCGGATGCATTTGTTGTATAGATGCAATCAGGTATTCCTGGTTAACAAAACTGCCTTCACTTATGTTTTTCAATCCAACCTGTCCGTCGAATGGTGCACGGATCTCCGTTTTTTCAATCTGCGCCTTCACAAACTGAAGGTCCGATTCGACTGCCGCAAGTTGGTTTAATGATTCATCATATTCCTGGCGACTGATTCCATTAAGATCAAAAAGTTGTTTCTGCCGATCCGCTTTTTCAATCAAAAGTTTCCGGCTGCTTTCCAGTTTCGAAAGTTGCGTACGGTAATCAGCATCATTTAACTTAACCAGGAGGTCTCCTTTTTTAACAGATGATCCTTCCCTGAAAAGAATGGAAACTACCTTCCCAGAGATTTCAGGATGTAATTCAACCGATTCATTTGCCAGCACAGTGCCCGATGCCAGGATACCTTCCTGCAATTCACTTCCCGTAATTATGATCCCGTTCACATTCATCGGTTTCGCACCACCGGATTTTCCACCTGACGGTCCCGATGACTGAGGAACATCTTTATTTAAAAAGAGCAACTTGACCGTTACCAGTAAAACAATAAGTACTAAAATGAAAATCAGAGACTTTTTTCCGGGCATAATGAAGATTCAGTAAATATTATGCAAATATATGTTATAACATACAAGGTATGGGGCGGTTTAAGAATCCAGGACATTTTCCCGGATGCGCTACTGCTATATCTTTCTTTTATCCTTCATTCTTTCGAACAGCGTAACATTCATTAGCAGCATGAGCATGGAATAAAAGAAGTCCTCAACAGGAATGCTTCCGATCCGTATGGATAGGTTTTCATCATTATTATAAATCAAAACAGGCATTGATGTTAAAATGCCGTTTATTAACGCGAAAGGTAATAGAGAAACAAGATAGGTCATGAAAAATCTGCCCATAAACCCGGATTTGAGAACCGTGGCATTTAATAATAATACGAGGCCCAAAAGCAGGAATGTAGCGGCTGTGTATAAACGTTCCATATATATAACTGATAATATTAACAAAGGAACAGCAAGGAACAGCGCGATTTTTCTTCCGTACTTTTCAAAAGGGTCGCTGCGAAAATGATATTTCAGAGATTCATGAATAAACATGCAGGCATAAGGAATAAAAATAAAAAACATCCATTCTTCAAACGGTAAATTACCCAGGTAGAACCCAAGAATAAATTCGGGATTAAAATGCCAGACTTCCTTTTGAGTAAACCAGAAATCCCAAACCACAAAAAAAGCCGCAGTAATTAATAACGCCGGAAATAAGGCAGGCCAATTTTTATTGAAGCTGATTCGTTTGTCGAAACTGAATGCCAACGGTATCGCGATGGATCCCAGGTTTAAAACCAGGTAGAGCCAGTTCACCGCGGTTAATTTGCTTCCTTAAAATATTTAAACGGAACCAACAGCATTCCGAAACATTCACCATGTTCAGGACCCAGATGTTTGTGATGCATTTTATGCGCTCTGCGTACGGCGCGCAGATAACGATTGTCGCTGTTGCGAAGAAATTTGAAACGCTGATGAATAAAAACATCGTGAACAAGAAAATAACAACAACCATATATTGCTATCCCGATGCCCATGTAAAGTTTTATATCATTTCCTGCAAGCACTCCAAAATACATCAGCAAAAAGCTGGGGATCGCGAAAATCAGGAAAAAATAATCGTTGCGTTCAAAAAAACCTTCATGACCCTGGTGATGATCCCGATGAAGGATCCAAAGCAGCCCATGCATAATATATTTATGAGTTACCCAGGCAACACATTCCATGAAGCAAAATGATAATATTATTGCAGCTGCATTGATCAGCACTTCCATCTGTGGAATTTTGAGGCAAAAGTAATAAAAACGAAAAAAATGAGGGAATGGGGGAATGAGGGAATGGGGGAATGAGAGAATTGGAGAAAGAGGGGATAAGGGAATGAGGGAATGAGCTGCTGAGTTAATACGTTTTCGAGTTGCAGAGTTGAAGCGTGTTAGAAAGTTTACTGCTGACCATTGACTGCTGACCCATGACTGCCTGCTGCCGACTGCATTTTCATAATCACCCAATTCAATTACCTTTGCCGCCATGAATGAACAGGGGGTTTACAGAACCGCGCTTTATTACGGTACTCTGGGGGGTATTGCAGTTTTTGCATTTCACATTTTATTGTATATCAGCCATATAAATATTTTCGGCCCGGCCAGTGTTTTAGGAATATGGATTCCTGTGGTGTTCCTGGTTAAAGCCACTCTTTTTCACCGCAAACAAAATCTTGCCGGGCATATGACATACAGGCAAGGCATTTCAATTGGATTTTTCACTACTGCCTTTCATGTTTTATTATTCGGCCTTGCTTTTTATCTTTTCGGTGTGCTCTACGCAGGTGACCTGGTTGAAATGTATCGTTCGTCTGTTCTTGATAGTTTACAGGCTGGCAGCGTTTATCTTTCAGAAAAAATTATTAACCAAACGAGGGATAGCATTGAACTGACTAACATCGGCAACATTGCATACGGTCAGGCATTCCTGAAACTGGTCGGCGGCATAGTGACAACTTTCATAACTGCAGCCATCTTCCGAAATACCCGGCAAACTCCAGATCCTTTATGAATGTAATTAATCTCAGTGTTGTTATCCCGTTGTTCAACGAAGCCGAGTCGTTGCCGGAATTATGCGACTGGATCGTGCGCGTGATGCAGCAAAATAATTTCAGCTATGAGATCTGGTTTGTGGATGACGGCAGTCGTGATAATTCCTGGAAGGTTATTCGCAAGCTTGCAGAAAAAAATAAATCGGTAAAAGGAATCCGCTTTCGCAGGAATTACGGAAAATCTGCAGCACTTAATAGCGGCTTCACTATGGCAACCGGTGAAGTAGTAATTACTATGGATGCCGATTTGCAGGACAGCCCCGATGAAATACCGGATCTTTACCGGATGATTCAGGATGGTGATGACCTCGTGAGCGGTTGGAAAAAAAAGCGGCATGATCCGATCAGCAAAACCATTCCTACACGACTGTTCAACTGGACCACACGCCGCATGAGTGGAATTCACAACCTCCACGATTTTAACTGCGGATTAAAAGCTTACCGGTCTGATGTGGTTAAGAACATCGAAGTGTACGGAGAAATGCATCGCTATATCCCGGTGATTGCCAAGTGGGCCGGATTCAATAAAATTGCTGAAAAGATCGTCGAACATCATCCACGCAAATACGGGAACACCAAGTTCGGATGGGAACGTTTTATAAATGGTTTTCTCGATCTGCTTTCCATAACTTTTGTAACACGATTCGGTAAAAAGCCCATGCATCTTTTCGGACTTTTAGGAACACTCAGTTTTCTGATCGGTTTTGGAATAGCGGTTAAGCTTGCCGTCGATAAGTTTGCTTTCAATAATTATAACATGACAGATCGTCCGCTTTTTTACTTCGGCTTACTGGCGATGGTAATTGGAACGCAATTATTTGTAGCCGGGTTCCTGGGAGAACTTATTGCCCGCAATTCAGATGACCGGAATGCGTACCAGGTCGCTGAAATACTTAATAACTGAAAAGTGAACACGAGTCATGGTTCGGCTCCGCTCACCATGACTCGAAGTAAGTTTATTTTTCCTTCAATACTCCGTGTACGTAAACATCCGAGGAGTCCTTTGCACCATTCTCATTCAGGTAAAGCCATTCACCCTCTTTTACTCCATTCACAAAATTACCTTTAATATAAGGTTTCCCGTTCAGGTGAAAGTGAACCATGGTGTCTTCGAAAGCATCGTTTTTATAAGTACCGGTCATCTTAATAGTGCCATCGGTAAAATATTTTTTACACGGTCCGTTTTTAATACCATTCACGTAAGTCGTTTCTTCAGATAGTTTTCCATCCGGGTAATAAACTTTCCAGGTCCCGTGTGCTTTCCCCATTTTATAATTTTCAACGGAATTCAGGGTGTCGTTTTCATTATAATATTTCCAGGTGCTGTCCTTTTCCTGGTTTACATATTTACCGCTAGCTTTTACTTTACCATTCGGCCAATAGCCGGTCATACGGGCAGTTTTCCCATCACTTGAATAAACCATGGTGCCTTGCTTTTCACCGGATTTATAATACATCGTGGTGGTTCCGGTCGGTTTGTTGTTCCGGAATG
>JANWID010000294.1 GCA_025450095.1 Bacteroidia bacterium
CGGTGCATTAATATGTTGTCGAGATTGCGTGTTATTTTTTTATCGAAAGAGGGATCGGAATTTTTAGAGTGCGATATATCGTGCAGTAAGGTGGTAATAACTTCATATCGGCGAAGTGTTTCAACAGCCTGCAACCTCCCGGGTTCAAAATTGTGGTCCTTCAGGATCTCGCGGATTTGCAGCTTACGTTCAGGACGATCACTGAAATAACCGATTCCATCGAGATTATTAGCTATCTGGAAAGCAGCGTAATTGCTGTTTAGCCGGACTGACTTCCGGATTTTGTCAACGACTTCGGGTGCGAATTCGGCACTCTCAATAAAATCCCTTTCGGGGATGTTGATTCTTGTTACAATTGCTTTCCTCAATTCTTCCAATCCGGAACCATCGCGTGCGTTCATCGGAATTACAGGGATTCCCAGGCGCTCTGAAAGTGTTTTGAAATCAATTTCTACTCCGTTCCGGTTCACCAGGTCGATCATGTTAATCACCAGTATGGATGGAGTTTTCAGATCTACAACCTGCGTGCTTAAAAATAAGCTGCGCTTCAGATTCGTACCATCAGCAATGATGATGGTAACATCAGGATGCGATTCATTTCCCGGATCACAAAGTACCTGGAAAGGAATCTGTTCTTCTATAGTCTTAGGGTAAAGAGAGTATGTTCCCGGGAGGTCAGTAATTTCAGCAATGACCCTGGAACCATTGGAATTGATAGTACAGAAACCTGTTTTTTTTTCTACAGTTACTCCGGGAAAATTTGCAATTTTTTGTCTAAGCCCTGTTAACTGGTTAAAAAGTGTTGATTTGCCAGAATTGGGATTACCAATGAGCGATACTTTAAGACGTTTCTGATGCACCACACGGACCGGTAAAAGTTCTAAGTTCAGAACACCATCCTAACCAGGACATTTTCAGCTTCATCCCTACGGATGCTTAGGGTAGCATCTCCTACAAGAATGGCGATGGGATCTCCCAAAGGTGCAAAGCGGTCAACCGTAATCCGTTCACCGGGCACACAACCCATTTCCATTAGCTTTAGCTTCATTAGATCATCGGTATATGATTCAACCACAGCGCTTTCACCTTTTCTGATTTGAGAGAGCTTCCTGTTCATTTCAGCCATTTCTGAACTTATTTAGAATGATTCAAAATAAAGCGCTAATGTAGTTAAGTTTTGGAAAACGAAAATTGATTTTTATCAGAAATAAAAAAAATACCTTCTTTTCAGGAAGGTTGGACCATAGCGGATTTAGCAGGCGTTTTTCCGAAAGTAGGGCAATCACACTTTTTCTTGAAAACAAAACAACCCTGGAAAAGTATGGCGGCAAAAAGCACCAGCAATGCTTTTATGGTATAAACACGCAACTTTAAAAGTTCCTGTTTCAAACCGAATGATTTATGATTTTCAGTCTTGCGCATGGAGGTATTGATTCACAAAGATAACGCTATTAATCACTACTTTTAGGCCCAAATGAACTGTTATATTACATGAATGTTTTGGTACAATTAGGCAGGTATTGGTTGTTTATGTCGATGCTTTTCAGCAAGCCGGAAAAGTTGTCGGTTTATCGAAGGCGTATCCTTGATGAAATGGAAGCGATCGGGATAAGTTCGCTTGGTATAGTTTCCCTGATATCAGTTTTCATGGGTGCAGTTATTACGATTCAGACTGTATACAATCTGGTTAACCCTTTAGTTCCATTATATGTTGTGGGACTGGTAGCACGGGATACCATGATTATTGAGTTTTCTCCTACAATTATTATGTTGGTGCTGGCAGGCAAAGTAGGATCCAGCATCGCCTCTGAAATTGGAACCATGCGGGTATCTGAACAAATAGACGCGTTGGAAATTATGGGAATTAATTCATCAGGTTACCTGGTGTTGCCCAAAATGATCGCCGCAATTTTCATTTCACCGTTCCTTGTTCTGATCAGCATGTTTGTAGGAATTGCCGGAGGCTGGGTGGCCGGAGAACTTTCGGGAGTTATCCTTTCAAACGATTATATCAAAGGCATCCAGTACGAATTTATTCCGTTCAATGTCACCTTTGCCATGATCAAAACAGTTGTATTCGCTTACCTGATCACCAGCATTTCAGCGTTCCAGGGTTTTTATACCGAAGGTGGTTCACTGGAAGTTGGCCAGGCAAGCACAAAAGCCGTTGTATACAGTAGTGTACTTATCCTGATTTTCGATTACGTAATTACTCAGCTTATCCTTATATGATTGAAGTAAAAAATGTAAGCAAGGGTTTTAACGGCAAAACCATTCTTGAAAATGTATCCCACCGCTTTGAAAAAGGTAAGATAAACCTGATAATTGGCAGTTCCGGTTCAGGTAAAACCGTTTTGGTAAAATGCATGGTCGGATTATTTGAAGTGGATGAAGGACGCATCGAATACGACGGCCGTAATTTTTCAGAAATGGATTTCCGTGAACGTAAACCCATACGGCAGGAAATCGGGATGTTATTCCAGGGAAGCGCTTTATTCGATTCCATGACCGTGGAGAAAAATGTGATGTTTCCATTGACCATGCTTTCCAATATGAACTATGCGGAGCGGCTCGATCGTGTGCAATTTTGCCTGAAGCGGGTAAATCTTCCGAATGTTGGCAAGCTTTACCCTTCGGAAATAAGTGGTGGAATGAAAAAACGTGTAGCCATTGCACGTGCCATCGCAATGAATCCTGAATATCTTTATTGTGATGAACCGAATTCAGGTCTTGATCCCAAAACTTCAATAGTGATCGACGATCTGATCATGGAGATTACAGAGGAATTCCAAACCTGCACGGTAATCAATACCCATGATATGAATTCGGTGCTTACCATGGGAGAAAATATCCTGTTCATTCACAAAGGAAAAAAGTGGTGGTCGGGTAATTCGGATCAGATTTTTCATTCAGGCAATACGGAACTTGATGAATTTATATTCGCAAGCAAAATCATGCAACACCTTCGAAAGTGAAGTGTTCACCGCCAGCGATTCAGCCTGCGTAAACTGTCATTGAAAAATGCTATCTTGCACCAAAACTGCTGCTGGTAATGTTAAATTTATTGCTCCGGCTTTTGTGATGCAGTTCAATATATTCCTGCAGGACTATGAAATTTGAGGAAGAACTAAAACAAGGACTTGCTTCTTCAACTCTTTTCAGAAGGGTATCAAAGGACATGCTTACCGAGCTGATTCATAAAATGAAAGTCACTTTTTATGAAACCGGGCAAACCATCATTAACAAAGATGATGAAGGCGATAACATGTACTTTATCATGTCGGGGGAAGTTAAAATACACGACCAGGAACAATTGCTGGCAAAGCTTGGTAAAGGAGAATTTTTTGGTGAAATGTCAATACTTGACAGGGAGCCGCGCTCCATGTCAGTGACCACACTTGAACCAACATATGCCGCAAGCATTCAACGCATCGATTTTTTTTCAGTATTGAACAGATACCCGGGAATGACTGTAGAGCTGATTGGTTTTATTAGCCGCAGGCTCCGGAGGCTGAATAAATTCATGGTGGAACAATTGAGAAACCGGGAAAAAGAACTTGAAAAACAAGTAGCAGAAAGAACAGCAGCTTTAGCCCGAAAAAATGCGGAGCTGGAAGATGCAATTATCCGGATCCGGCAATCGCAGCAACAGTTGATCATGCAGGAAAAGCTGGCATCTCTGGGAAGCCTGACTGCCGGTGTTGCACATGAATTACATAACCCGCTGAATTTTGTAAATAATTTTACCGAGCTCTCGCTTGAAATGATGCATGAGGCCGTTCATTCGGGCGACATCAATGAAATGAAAACATTTAGTGCCACACTGAAACGGAATCTTGATAAAATTCTTTTTCATGGTCAGCGTGCTGAAGGTATCATCAAATCGATGATCATGCACAGCAATACGGGCACAGGTAAATTTATTGAAACAAATATAAATTCGCTTTGCGAACAGTCGGCGAATATGGTTCGTTACAGCTCCAGCAACCTCGCTGCGGGTTGCCCGGTTCGCCTGGATTGCAGCTATGATAGCAAGCTTCCGCTGATTAAAATTATTCCCCGCGATATTTCAAGAGTTCTCATTAACATCCTGAACAATGCCTATTACGAAGTGAATCGTAAATGGAGAAATGTTTCTGCGGAATACGAACCCAAAGTTTCTATTTCTACACATAGAGCCGGTGACTTTTGTTTAATCACGATACAGGATAACGGTGCCGGTATAAGTCCAGAAAATAAACATCGCATTTTTGAGCCATTCTTTACAACCAAACCCACCGGCGAAGGGGTCGGACTGGGACTTTCCATCAGCAATGATATCATCGCGGCTCACGGAGGAAAAATAAGCATTGAAACCTCTCCCGGCGAGTACAGCAAGTTTATCATTCAGCTTCCCGTTTAATATATTCCCGTTTAATGTCAGGGTTCGGCTTCGATTATCCCGGCTATGCACAGGTAAATTTCCCATAATGTTCGTGGATTGTTCATTGATGCAATTCGTTACATTCGATACTTTTTTGTTTCTTCGCAGGTATTAATCTGCAATAACATCTCTTTTGGAAATTACGCTTGTTTTAGGCTTACTGGTTATCGCAATCATATTGTTTGCAACTGAAAAATTTTCAGTTGACCTGATCACAGTTGGATTACTGATTGTACTGACTACTGTTGGTATCCTCACCCCTACAGAAGCGTTTCGTGGTTTCGGAAGTGATTTTATCATCATGCTGGCTTCAATTTTTGTTGTAGGTGGCTCCATGCAAAAAGCAGGTGTGCTTGAAATAATCGGCGACAGGTTTATTAAAATTCCCAGGAAAAGACTGCGGTGGCTTCCGACTTATATCATGTCGACTGTTAGTGTTACCTCAGCGTTCATGAACAACACTACAGTAACTGCAATGTATGTTGCGCCAGTTGTCAGTATATGCAGGAAGTTGCGGATCAGTCCTTCAAAAATGCTGATCCCGGTTGCATTTGCTTCCATCTTAGGAGGTACCTGTACTGTTATCGGAACCTCAACAAACATCGCGGTGAATGCATACCTGGGAAAACACGGATATCCAACGTTCGGTATGTTTGATTTCACCTTAATCGGGTTGATGATGACTTTTGTAGGCATATTATTTATCGCAACCATTGGAGTACGGATGTTACCTGGCAGGCAGGATGTGAATATGGTGAAGGAACTTGCAAGCAAACATTATTTTACTGAAGTGCTGGTGCGAAAGGAATCACCGATGGTTAATCAGAAAGTCAGGGATACAGTTCTCAGCCAGATGGGATTCAAGATCCTTAATATTATCCGAGACAAGCAGAACACCATTGCAAACGGATATTCGGTAATTGAATCGAATGATATTCTGCTGGTGGAAGGAAGTATGGAAGATCTGCTTCGCATCAAGAGCTCTAACGGTCTTGAAATATATGCTGAATCCATGATCTCAAAAGATATGGTGACGGATGATATCAAAATTGTTGAAATTTTTGTAACACC
>JANWID010000295.1 GCA_025450095.1 Bacteroidia bacterium
AAATGCGAATGACCGTGGAGCAGATTCTTCTGGTTAAAATAAGGAAATTCAAAACCTATTTTGTACCGCATTAAAGAACCCAATAAAGCAACAATAACCAGGTTAAATAATGAAAATGCCAGCCAGGAACGGTAGGGCTTCATGCTATAAAGTTATAAATCTTTTATTCGGATTATAAATCTTTTTTTCGGAAAATGCGGAGTGCAGTTAAAATGGGAATCATCATCCACAGAAACAGAATGGAAACTGAAAACAGGAATCCTGTCCCGCTGCCAAAAAATTGCTTATAAAATGCACCCGTATATCCCATCAGTGCTGAGACATCCAGTTTTAAAATCATTAGAATCCTGGCAAGATCTACCGGGTTGAGTGCTATCAGGGTGAGTGTTGTTGTTTCCAACGGATAATCACTGAAAGTATAAACGATCCAAAGGATAAAAGCGTCGTAGATCAGCACAAAATAAAACCAGAACAACATCGCAATACCAATTGCTTTTGCTTTATCACGCGTTAGCACCGAAGAAAGAAATGCCAGTGATACAAACACGAGTGATAATATTATTCCCGTGAACAATAGTTGAAGTGCACTTTCATTGGAACCATAATATAATATCGGCAATCCGACACCGGCAAGAAACGCGAGCAACAGTGAGAAGGAAACAGCGACGAATTCTGATATGAAAATAGTGCTGCGGTTTACCGGTTGTGCCAGCATCATTTCGATGAATTCATACGAATTGTAAAAATGTATGGTCGTAAATACAACACTTACCAGTGGTATAACAATGATCAGGATGTTGAGCAGGCTGAGTACTACTTTGGATGTGTCGCTATCGAGCTGATACATACCAATGGTACTGAGTAACAGGAATAGTGCATATAACAATATGAAACGTGTTCTCAGAATATCATAAAGGATGTATTTGATCAGACGAAGCATTTTCACGTTGGTAAATTTCGGGAGTGTTGTGAAATGATTTTGGAAATTGCTTTTCCCAACCGATCAAAACCTGTTTCAGCTTTTAATGCTGCTAGGGTATTGTTATAAAGTATTTTTCCTTCATACAGGTATATGGTGTCGGTTGCCAGGTCATCCAGATCACTCATAATATGCGATGTGATCAGGAGTAGTTTGCCTGAATTTTTTTCGCGATGAATTTTCTCCTTCAGTATTTCTACCGATACGGGATCGAGTCCTGCAGTGGGTTCGTCAAGGATGAGTATGGGTGGATTAAAAAGAAATGCCAGTGCAGCACTGACTTTCTGACGTGTTCCTCCGGACAGGGTTCGCATAGCCTTTGCAGCAATATGATCGAGATGAAAGTCTCTGAATAATTCTTCGTCGAGATTACGATCCTGGCTTCGGATATTTTTCAGCATTTCGAAAAGCTGGCCAACTTTCATGTTGTCGGGATAACGGCCAATCTGGGGCATATACCCGATATGTCGCCGGTACTGCCATTTTGATTTTATGGATTCATCATTAACCTTTATAATTCCATCACCCGGAATTACCAAACCCAATATGCTTTTAATAAGAGTGGTTTTACCGGAACCGTTTGGCCCTATAAGAGCATATGATCTTCCACCCTGAAGCTCCAGGTTTACGGTATCAAGCACGGTAATTTTTCCGAACTTTTTTGTAACACTATGAATGGAAATCATACGGCTTCATTGCAGGTTGATGATCTTTCAGATTTTTCGGCGTAATGGCAGGAACAATTTTTTCAGCATTATCGAGCAGTAATACAAGGAAACTGCGCCATAACATCATTGCTGCCGGAACCCTGTCTACAACCATTGTGAATATATTTACCGGGAAATAAGGGATATCACCTACATGATCGCGATCGAGATCGTATCCTTTATATTTATCCCAGTAATTATTATCAATAGTGTTCAAAACCAATTCGCCATTGGTAGAGATATCAAATGTATTGCTGAGAAAATTATTATTTATAAATGTGTTTCCGTCGCAGCTTGCCTGTAGTTTTATTGCCCAGCCATTTGCCCGGAAAATATTTTTTTCAAATAGTATCCTGCTGGTACCTTCCATATAAATACCACTGGTATTGCCGGTAAATTCATTGAACTGAACTTTACTATCACGCATATCTTTCAAAAGTAATCCATATGAAGAGGCTCCCCAGTTTTGAGTAAAATGGTTGTGTAACATTGTTACATGGGAAGAATACATTACGGCTACACCAGCGCCGTTATTGCTGATTGTATTGTATTCATAGCGGTCGTCATTTGAAAACATAAAATGAAGGCCATACCGCATGTTTTTGTTGCTGTTATTGTTAATGATGAGGGATTGGGTTACAAATTCAAAGTAAATACCATCACGATGTCCGCTGATGCTGTTACCTGTTATCCTTGCATGATTACATTTCCACAGGTGAATTCCATTTCCAAGTTCATATTCATTTGCAGCTTGCGTATGCAGTCTGTTGTTGGAAATTAAACTGTAATTAGTATTTGATAAATGAATTCCGAAAAACGTATGATCGAGAATATTATTCCGGATGGTGACATGATGCGCATCAAGGCATTTTATACCTGCAAGATCCTCAATGCTGGATCTTCCGGAATTTATGATCCGGAATCCCTCTATCGTTACATGTTTCGCAGCTATAGTTAATAGTTCATATTTTGACTGACCATCCAGTACCGGATAATTTTTCCCTGTCAGGTAAATCTGTTTCTGAATTATGATATTTCCTTCCCGGTAGATTCCCGGAAAAACTTCTATGGTGTCACCTTGTTCTGCGGCAGCAATCGCAGATTTTATCGAGCTGAATGCTTTTCCATTGCCCGTTTGAAGAATCTTTGCTGAAACTGTTAAGGATACCAATACCAGGGAAACAATAGAGAAAATAAATTTCATTCAAAAGACGATTTTAAAGTACCCCAGGTAAGTTCTGTGCCCTGCCATTGCTGTTGCTGTTCATAACGGTCCTGGGTAGTGGAAAATGCAGCAATTCCACTGGCCATGGGACTTTTCACCTTGTCGGACTTAAGAAAAAATGCAGGTTCAGCAGGGATCAGGGATCCTGGCTTACTATGATCTACAACGAAAATCTCTGTCACCTCCTGGCGGGAAGTATCCATATCTTTGATATATGATATCATGCAACTGATATCATCAAACTTATAGATTTTCCCTTTCTTCGTTAAGAACTCTCCTCCAAATGACGGATCAACGAGGATCATTTTGCAGTAGTCACAGGCATCGGTACCGTACTGTAAGGGTTGCCTGCCCTGTTTGCATCCTGTTGTTGATATTATCAGCACACAAAATGCAATCAGCGGGAAAATACGTTTCATACAGTTTGTTTACTGTTTTTTGCTTTTTCGATGATTAGTGCGGTACAGGAAAGAAGTCCGGCAACAACCATGATCCAACCTCCGCTATCAGGACCAGAGTAGGCTGTAAAATTCAGCAATTTTTTAGTTCCGATTAAGGGAGGCTGATAACTCATTCCGGGAACTTTGATAGGAGCAGTAGGATCCAGGTTATGACCGTAATCGTAACCCCAATGGTAAAAATCATATAGCCCGATAATGGCAGTAAAAATCAAAAGTCCGAGAAACATCCATCCGGCGAAACGCTTTCCTGAGAACGAAGCGAAAATGCCGGAAGCAATGATAATACCCAACAAATAAGGCATGATCTTAAATTCAGGGAACATCTCTATTTTGATATGTTTCATCCCGATATAGTGATTCAGACCATTGATAATTTCTACATCCCCTGATAATTTATCAATCCAGATTTTCATATTCAATCCTTCGGGATATTGAGGAGCATACATCAGGATTTGCCAGAAAGGCACGAAATATACACCAATCATTATAAGAGCGGCAAATGCTATCAGCATCCTGGAAACAGTAAGCATTTTTTTCATAATAGCCCGTTAAAAAAATGAGCAGGGTTTTAATATCCTGCTCATTTAATGAATTTATTTATTTTGTATCCCTAGCGAAAATGCTAAAGGTACATTTGAAGATGCGGGCGAGACTCTTATATATCCCTGCATTTCCTGGTGCAGTGCTGAACAAAAGTCAGTGCAATAGAAAGGATATACTCCAACACGGTCTGGTATCCATTTCAGAGTTTGTGTTGCACCTGGCATGATTAAAATTTCCGCATTGTTAGCACCTTTAATAGCAAATCCATGTGGTACATCCCAGTCCTGTTCCAGATTGGTAACATGAAAATAAACTTCATCGCCCATTTTTACACCTTCGATGTTATCGGGAGCAAAATGTGAACGAATGGATGTCATATAAACATGCACCATATTACCTTCACGAGTAACTTTTGCATCACCTTCTCCTTTTGTTGCATAAGGATGTTTGTTATCATCAATCTTATAAAACTTCACCTGTTTGTCTTTAAGCAGACTTGCCGGCAGTGCTTCCGCATAATGAGGTTCACCTATAGTAGGAAAATCGAGCAGTAGCTGCATTTTATCTCCGGATATATCATAAAGTTGTGCAGTCTGGCAAAGTTCCGGACCGGTAGGAAGATAACGGTCTTTAGTAATTTTATTATAGGCCACCATGTATTTGCCATGCGGCTTTGCAGTAGGTCCACCGGGAACCATAAGGTGACCCACGGAATAATAAGTAGGAACACGATCCAGAACCTGGAGTGTTTTGATATCCCATTTCACCACTTCCGAGGAAACAAACATGGAGGTGTAAGCATTTCCTTTCATGTCGAATTCAGTGTGAAGTGGTCCAAGTCCTGGTTTTTCAACTACACCATGAAGAGCAGTCTCATAACGGATCACCGGAATTCCTGCAAAATCTCCTTCAAAATCTTTATCGCTGATCGCTTTCATGATTTTGGTGAATGAGAATACCGGGATCAAAGCAGCAAGCTTTCCGCTACCGACAATATACTCACCGGTAGGATCAACATCACAACCATGAGGAGATTTAGGGCAGGGAATAAAATAAATAATATCCTTTAACGCGATCGGATCGAGTTGCAGCACTTCTTCCATCATTGTAGATGTTGCCATATGTGTAGCGACATCCATCTTATTATGGGCATATTTTACTTTAACGGAAGTTCCTTTTCCTGCTTTGATATATTCTTCAGCTTTTTTCCAGTTCACAGCCATTATGAAATCCTTATCCTTTTGCGAAGCATTTACTTCAAGAAGGCTGTATGCCTGTTCGGTGTTATAACAGGAGAAGAAGAACCAGCCATGTGACGGGCCTTTACCGGCACGGGCCAGGTCAAAGTTTACACCCGGTGTTACAAGCTGAAACGCAATTTTCATATCACCATCCTGAGCAACACTGATGAAGCTTACAGTACCTTTAAAATTCTCCTTATAAGTATTGATAGGCACATCGCGTTGTTGGTCGTTGCCTATTGGAACTGAAAAGCGGGAACTTGCAACAACATATTCAGAGTTTTCAGTAATAAAGGGTGAGGAGTGGTTACCACCGCTGTTTGGAATTTCAAGGATCTCTACAGTTTCAAATGAAGTAAGATCAACCCTTGCGATCCTTGGAGTATTGTTGGCATTTCCAAAAACCCAGCGTCCATCATGCTCGCCTTTTGTAACGGAGAGAGCGATGTGATGAAGGTCATCCCAGGGAACGAAACCATGAGAAGTATTTAACATAGGGTTGGATTCCTCGCTGTAACCATAACCATTTTCCGGGTTGGTCGAAAATACAGGTACAATACGAAATACTCTTCCTGAAGGCAGTCCTACAACGCTCATCTGGCCATTAAAGCCCCCAGACACTATATTGTAAAACTCATCATATTTTCCAGGTGCAATGAATACTTTAGAAGCGGCATCGCCCATTCCGACAGCCCCGGGAGCTTTAGGCTTACATCCATTTTGAAACAGTGCACCGGCAAGTAGCAATAGTACGGTACCAGCTTTAAGAATTTTTTTATATAACATAGAATTAAAATTTATACAATAATCAAAGTGTGTTTATTTTATTTTTTATCAGGAGGCAGGAGTACTTTGTCTATCACATAGACGATCCCGTTAGCAGCAGGGACTGTTCCAAGTACTTTAGCACCATTTACGGTAATGTCGTTACCTGATTTGTTAAGTGTAATGTTCTGGCTGTTTACCTGGTTCAGCACCATGCCATCCTGGATCATGTTTTCTCTAATGACACCAACGTACACATGATATTCAAGGATATTGGTAAGCGCGGCTTTATTCTCAGGCTTCATCAGGTTGTCCACTGTCCCTGCAGGAAGCGCATCGAAAGCAGCGTTAATGGGAGCGAAAACTGTAAATGGTCCTACATTACTGAGCACATCAACCAAACCCGCCGCGGTGACTGCCTTTACAAGGGTAGTATGGTCCGGAGATCCGATGGCTACCTGCACGACATTTTTTTGCGAGAGGTCATCCGTTACAGCAGACTGTCCTTGCGTTGTAAGATCTCCGCTTGGCGACTCACTTTCTGTTACGGTTCCCTCTTTGGCTGGATTGCTACAGGCTGAC
>JANWID010000296.1 GCA_025450095.1 Bacteroidia bacterium
GTAATCCGACTCACCGATTTCACGGTAGAAGATTCACTCCGTTTGGTAAATGGCCATCTTAAGCTGAATCTTGGAATGATAACAATAATTAATCCCGATCCTTCAGCTATTACACGGGCTTACGGCGGCATACAAGCTGAAATGGATCAATGGTCAGCTAATGTATACCCCTTTGGAAGGCTTTATTGGAAAATGGGGTCTGCATCGGGTAATCGCCTTATTCCGTTTATGAATACTGTAGGGGTTTATATACCCATGACATATAATATTGTTTCCGGAACTCATGATATAGTTTTTGGAACCTATGGAACCTATGTTGACAACACTCCTCTTCCATTGCCGGAAATTACAAACGTGACCGCTTACATCAATGGTACGTTCGTTAATGACGGAAGTAATGTTGTGGACCGTTTTTATCTTATTCATGATTCACTTGGAATAAATCCGGTTGCGACAGTAGGATTCGGTTTCTCTGCTACTGAATTAGGTGGAATAAGTAATCCAAGAGCACAACAGTGGATTAATACTATAGATATTTGGGAAAATCCTTTATTGCCCGGACAAACTCAAGTAGGCAACCAGGTTATGCTAACTATTACCGATACAGTTTTTAATGCTTCTGACTGGTGGACCTTATCCAATTTAAGTGCTCCCCTTGGCACCGGTGTACAGGAAATTGATCCGGACTTTATTAACGCGTATCCCAACCCGGCATTTCCCGGCGACATATTAAACCTTGTGTTGAATGAACAATCTTTTCATCCGGATCTGATTCGAATATACTCAGCCGATAGCCGCGAAGTTATACATGAAATTTTCGAAAATGTGAATTCAGCTATTCAAATTCCGATAGATTTATCACCGGGAGTTTATTCAGTTCAGATTAATAGTAAGAAGAGTTGGGGAATGATACAGTTAATAATTTTGGAACGGTAAGCTATAAGTAACTACCCCGGTATATACGTTTGTAAATGCTTATATCCAATTCAAATATTGAATGGTATTTTTGTAGTACTAGTTTTACAATTTCTGATTCATAGTAGCATTATATTTGGGAAAATTGAGATTTATGAAACTACTTGCACCAAAATATATCATAATAGCTTTTTTGTTTTTCAACGCTATTCAATCTATAGCTCAACCCTGCAACCCCTACCCCAACTATACCACCTGGATGGGATACACCGATGCATGGGATGATTCAACAAACTGGTGTCCTGCTATAGTACCTGTTAGCGGAAACCCGGCTATGAACGTGCGTATACCCGGTGGACCTTCCGGACCTTATACTTATTACCGGCCGGTAATCCGTCCCGGAGTGTATGCATTAACTCAAAATTTGCGGGTTGAATCAAGCGATACTCTTTTTATAAATGCACCTAACCAGAGTTCACTTACAGTAAATGATTCCTTAAAAATACAGGATGCAACTTCGGCAATTATTGTTAACAAACCCGTTTTGGATACTGTCCAGGTTTCCACCGATACTATTGTTATTCCTGATAATTCACCGCTCAATAACCATAGCCGGTCACGTTCATTTATTGTTATTCCGCAATCGGAACTTCTCGCGCAGGGAATGCAGGCCAATGATATTATATGCAAGATTCTGTTTCATATTAAGCGAAATTCAAACGGGAATCCTTACCGGAATTGCTCGATTAGTTATTATCAAACAAATATGCCGGGCGGATTTGGAACAGGCTATACAGCAGTTATTCCTATCCCTATTGGTTCAATGTTAAACATATGGTCGGGTGATTTATACCCCCCGGTGTACATTCCTAACATGAATGATTATGGAACCATTGATTTGGCATTGCAATCACCATTTGCATGGAATGGGTCAGCCAACCAAATAGTAATTGAAATTTGTTACGATAACACCGGGTTTCCTTCTACTGGGTTCAATGATGAAATAAGCTTTACTCAAACTGGCAATTTGAACAGATACATGAGCATCAGGGATGTGACTAATTTCATCAAACCGGGTTGCAATCTGACTCCTTCCGATGTTATCAATGTTACTGCGTCCTGGACTACGGGTTCGAACATTATTACCCTTACTAATCCCGGTCAGGCAGCATTAGTTCTGCCGGGTATGATCGCTTACCCTGATGGACAGAGTGTAGTAAGTATTGTCGGAACAACTTTAACACTTGACAGTGCAATGACAACAACCGGATCAAACACGAATCTTGTTTTGTCAAATGTTCAGGTTATTTCAAGTCCATTTCGTCCAAACCTGACCTTTGTTATTGGATGTGATAGTTCAGCGAAGTACCCGATTTTTGTACGGGGACATTGGGAAAATAACGGAACTTTTGTACCCGGTAAAAGTATTGTGACTTTCGACGGCAGCATCAACGATCAGCAAATCGGTGGACAATCGAAGACAACTTTTCATGATCTTGAAATAGCGAATTCAAATCATGTGATCCGACTCACTGATTTCACGGTGGAAGACTCTCTTCGATTAGCAATTGGTCGACTCAAACTTAATCTTGGTTTGATGACATTGCTCAATCCCGATGTATCAGCAATTACACGAACCGCCGGTTTCATACAAGCTGAAACCGATCAATTAATATCCAATGTGTATCCCTTCGGAAGACTCAATTGGAAAATGGGATCAGTTGCT
This sequence comes from Bacteroidia bacterium, assembly GCA_025450095.1. Next base: position 2,642 of record JANWID010000296.1, read on the forward strand.
GGTTTACGAGTCATACCATTTGTAAATACTTTTGGAAGTTACTTACCCATGGATTATACTATTCTTTCCGGAATTCACGATGTGGTTTTGGGAACCTACGGCACGTTTCCCGACAATACCAATCTTCCATTACCGGAAGTTACCAATGTGTTCAGTTACAATAATGGTGTAATCGATTCATCCGGCAATAACACAGTAGATCGTTTTTTTCTTGTAAAAGATTCACTTGGTATAAACCCGGTTGCGAATGTTTCATTTCGTTATGCGAATGTGGAAAGGGCTTTTACGAACCCATCAGGTGCTTCGCCAATGTGTGCGCAACGATGGCTCAATTCACCCGATGTTTGGGATAGTCCGTTTACAGGGCAAGTTTATTCAGCTGGTATCCCGGACAAAGTGGACATATCAAACCTTTCTGCTTCTGTAGTCAATACATCTGAATGGTGGGCAATATCCAAATGTTCTGAACCACTTGGCACCGGTTTGGAGGAAACTGATTTGGAATTCATAATTGCTTATCCCAACCCGGCGTTTCCTGGTGATATAATGAACCTGGTCTTGAATGGCCAATCATTCCATCCGGAATCAATTCGTATATACTCAGCTGACGGCCGCGAAGTTGTTCGTGAAAAATTTGAACAAGGTAATACTACGATTCAGATTCCGTCCGATTTGTCACCGGGAGTTTATACAGTTCAGTTCAATAACAGGAAGAAAAACGGAACGATGAGATTGGTAATTTTAGAAAGATAAGTTAAAATCGGAAAAACACCCCACAGTAAAAGTGAGGTGTTCTTCGGTTAGTTTATTTTTCGACTGTTATTTCTGTACTACAATTTTACACTGCGCTTTTGATTAACCGGTTGGTGCTATGCAGATGCAAACAACTGGATTAAATTCAGCAACACTCAATTCAAATTCATGTGTGCCTTATCCATGATCATTTATTTATCAGCATTTGTCTTCAGTCCCCATAGCTCCACTTTTGCTTTTTTATCCTGGACATTGGGTGGAGTTTTATAAACGAAAACAACCTTTTTCACATCGCGCTCACCACCTTTAAGCTCGACAACTTCTGTTTCAACCGGCGCTTTTAATTCCTTGTCTATTGATACGGTTTGCATATCGCCACTCTCGAAATAAATTTCATAAGTAGTGATGTGAACAGGAGCATCCGTGATTTTCAACTTCAGTTTTGAAAACCGGTTTGCTCCCATTACCATTATTTCATCTCTGTCGGAGCTGTAATCAACAGTGGACTCTCCTATTTTGTGCCATCCGGCTTTATCGCTGACAACAACTTTGGGTTGTTGTGCGAAAGCGCTTATATAACCTGTGGTTATCAAAAGCGCAATCATCATTATTTTTTTCATAGCATAATAAGTTTATAACCAAAAGTGGCTTTAAAAAACCATGCCAGTTGATTTTTACTTTTCTTCCTATGAAAATAAGGTCATAAAAACTGAAGTTGATCAGAAGTGAGAAAAAAAATCAACAACTATTCTAAATTTACAGCATTGCCTGAAAAATCATCAATTCAGATCTTCCAATGCCTGAGTAAGTATGGCTTCGGTTGTTGGCGTTAAGCTGAATGAAATGTTATAATCCACAGTTCCTGAAGTGATCGGTATAAATGAAGAATATAGTTGACCATTTTTAAAACCAATCGCAACAGCTGTAAAATCTGTATTGCAAGGTGTAAAATAATTAACGAAGTCCGTTATCCCCAACCGGTAAACATGTATCATGGTATTACCCGGGAAAAATAAATATACATCCGTTGAGTATTCTTCGGGTGGATCATTCGCGTTCATTGTAAATTTTACCCATGGCTCGGAAAAAATGGGGCGGTCACAATTGATCCAATTTAATGAGGTAGTGTTTAATTGATAACCATTATTTGTTGGTGTTGCCGGAATGGGCAGCCAGGTTTGTGGATTTTGCACTTGTCCCCATACGAAAATACCGGATGAATCGTACCCTGCATATTCGAACATCGTATCAAGTGGCTCTTCTGCAGGAAATAAAATTTGTATGGGTGTCGATTCACGAATGATCAATTCTTCAGAAGAACCATGCAATCGTGCTTTTAAAAATATCTCGCCTCCTGATTTCAAGGGAATGGAAGTAGTAGTGGTAGGTTTTCCTGAATAAAGCATATCATTCATTTTGTATATTTCCTTCAGTTCGACAATTACATTCCCGTCAACTATTTGTCCATTCTTCTTCGAAAAACTTTGTTTACTGAATGTCACTCGGGTTCCCTCCAATCCGGTAATTGTATTATCATATTCAGAATTGAAGAGGAATTGTTGAGTACCAACTGCGTGCTTTTTATATAAATCCTGCAATGAATTTACAGATTTACAATGAAAGGAATCTTCCTTATGGCACGATTCCACTACTATGATACAGAATATACATGCACACATCAAGAACATTGAAGATTTCATAGCTAATATCAGGTTGGTAAGTTTCATAAATCAGAAAGAAAATAGGAAATTGGGTTTCCTCTTCAACAAGTGTTCAACACACTTCAAAATTTTCGAAACCCTGCAACCAATGTAAAACGAGGCAAGCTAAATTAAATTGTGTTAAAGTTACTGGAATAGTTCAGATCATGTTAACTGAAGGATCGTAAATCCTGACCAGAAAGGAATTTAGCTTTAATATGAATTTTCATTCATCATTTCGAAGCATGGTGATGATGTTGATGATGGTCGTGTTGTGGATCCTGAAGTTTCCATTGAAAGGATTTATAATTGGCAGGAGTCAGTTCACCACCCTGGGTTAAAGTATATTTTTTACCAGCCACTACATTTTTAAATGATTGTTGAGTGCGTTTTTTATCTGGCCATGTAATATCAATCGAATTTACAACAGTTGCGCTTCCAAGTCCAATTTCCAGTTGCAAACTCGAGGCGCCAAAACTTCCTCCTGTATTCATTGTTCTGTAAATATTTCTAACAGCACCATATTCGGTTACCTGTAACTTGATCAAAGCACCAACTGCTGCATGATTGGCTTTTGTTCCGGTTAATTTTATGACAATCCAGTTATTTTTATTTCCGGGATTATTATACAGCGAATTCCTGAATAAATCGCCTTCATAGGCACCACCCACAACCATATAAATATCATTGTCGCCATCGTTATCCAAATCCCCGAACCCAATACCATGTCCTTTTTGAATGTTACCGAATCCTCCATCGTTGGTTACATCAGTGAAGGATTTTCCTTTTTGATTCAACCACATTCTATTCGGCACAATGGACTTAAAGTTCGGCACACCGGTACCAATATAGAAATCGAGAAAACCATCGTTATTTATATCTCCGAAATTGGAACCCATTCCATACATCACCCTTGATACGCCAGCTGATTTTGTAACATCTTTAAAAGTTCCATCACCATTGTTACGATAAAGTCGAGGGAGTTCAGCAATTTGCTTTTTCCCGGTAAGGGCCAGTACTTCATCACCGGCAACAAGGGGAAAACGCGGGAAATCATAACCACAAACAAAAAGATCATCCCATCCATCATTATCAAAATCAAAAAACCAGGTAGGGAAGCTCCAGTGAGGTTGTTGCACTCCGGCTTTTTCTGCTACTTCCTCAAATTTTAAGTCTTCAGTATTTAACCCTCCCCTGTTCATGAATAATTTATTAGCACCACCAAAAACCGATAAATAGATATCAGGAAATCCATTGTGATCAATATCAGCCGAGCCACAACCTTTGACCATGGCAATAACATCGAGACCAAGTTTTTTTGCAACTTCTGTGAATGTACCGTCTCCTTTATTTAAATACATTTCACAAGGATTTGTAAAGTTATCACCGGATTCATGACCGATAAACACATCGAGGAATCCATCCAGGTTGAAATCGGCCCAGGTGGCAGTTTGCGTAGGGTGTTCAGAATAAATTCCTGCTTCAACAGTTACATTATTAAAAGTTCCATCGCCCATATTCTTAAGCAATGATTTTGGTTGATTTCCATTGGTGCTCAACCACCCTCCACGCAAAATAAAAACATCCATGTAACCATCATTGTTGTAATCGGTGTGTGTAATATTCAAGCCACCGGTTTCTCCGGACAATCCTGCTTCCTTTGTTTTTTCAGTAAATGTGCCGTCCCCGTTATTGACAAAAAAATGAACCTGATCGGTCAGGTTCCAGGAGCTGGCGATAATATCAAGATAACCGTCACCTGTAAAATCTTCTACACAGCAACCACCTGCACGACTGCTGGCATCAACTCCAAGTGGGGTGGCAATATTTTCAAACCTTGGTATCCTTCCCCTGGAAGTAAATTGAGATTCAGGAATTCTCCATTTCGTAGGTACACTCTGGGGATACTCCCCTAGCGTCATATACGCAAGGTTCAATAACCAGACAGAGCTCAGGTCGTCGGGAAATCTTTCGAGGATTTGCTTATAAACTTCTATGGCTTTTGTGGAGCCATCCTTTTTTTGATGTATGGCAGGAGCCTGGAAGGGCACGGTACAGGAATACCCGTTATGGTTGAGGATGCAATTATCATCTTCACCCAGCCGCATGTATGCAATCCCGAGTAAATCGAAAAGAGGCTTTTTATCTTCTGTAATGTATTGAGCGCTTGTACCGGTCATTTTTATCAGTTCCAATGTAGCTTCAATGGATTCTTTTGTTCTTCCGGCATTCAGCAGCTCATTCGCATAATAATAATACATCCTGCCTTTTGTAATCGTATCTGGTGCCATATCAACCTGTCTCTTAAAAAAATCAACCCGTGCATTATTGATGAATTGATTTTCTTCAACAGGAAAATTGGCATAAATAGTTTGTAACCTACTTGACATTTTTTGAGTACCGGAAAGCTCCGCTGCCTGGACTGACGGATCTGACTTTGCTTTTTTCTCGGTTGATGGCTTGCATGCAAAGAGTAATAAAATGAATATCAGTGAATAATTACGAAACATAATGATGACGGTTAGGGTGGATCTATTTGATGTTGAGTCACAATATAGGAAAGAAATAGAAAACTGCATAGGTTTCGGTGGTAGTAATTTAATGCAAAAACAGGGTCGGCCGGGTCCAAGGAAAATTTCGCATTCTCTCCACTTCTGATTCTGTTTTTCCACCCGCTATTCCTTACTCCAATTAAAAACAAGAAACAGAACAGGGAACACTTTACCTCGTTCCCGTTCTGTTTCTCACTCTCACTCTGGCGTCAGCGGTCAGGTGTGCTACCGACTACTTTTGTACTACAATTTTACACTGGGCTTTTGATTCACCGGAGAGTGCAGAAATGATGTAAATTCCCGGATTAAATTCAGCAACACTTAATTCAAATTCATGTGTGCCTTCTTCCATATTTTGATCCGTAACGGTCTTTACTTTTCTTCCGGTTAAATCATACACAGTGATAGAAACAGGACCACTTTCCAGTAATTCCAGGATTAACTTTGTATTCTCCATTACAACTGAAGGGTTCGCCTGCAATGTAAAATCATCCTGGTTTATAGTTTCCACCCGTGCAATGTTTTCGGCGCATGCGTCGATCCTTGCCCTAAAATGGCATCCTGCAGAAGCTTTAAAGCCTACGTTTGCCTGAATGAAATCAACAGCTTCATACCAGATATCATTATTAGGTGAAGGGTTAATTGTTTGAGTGGAGGTTATACTGCTTCCTGACACATATCCTTTATAACTGCTTATGTTTCCGCTTAGATTATATGCTCCCGGGCAGCCGACAGTGAAATAATGTGCAGCTTGTTTTCCCTGGTATTGCGACTGGATTCTATACGTTCCAACAGGAGTATTGTTTGGCAGATTAACATTAAAGGTGCCCCAGCCTGCGGCAGAAAAATTATTACCGATGTTAATATTCGATACATTAAGCAAATTGCCATTTGGTTTATAAACCCGGGTTACACAGGTAGTGTTAGGAACAAGATCGCGTAAATGGACTTCTACACGGACTGATGCACCCTGATCAAAATGATTCGACAAATTTTCAGTTTCGGCACCCGGGCATGGAGGCTTGATGGGAGTTGCCCACATAGTAAGGATACTCATGATTCCGCTGTTTGGATAAGGCTTCTGATTATTCCATCGGCTTACCAGAAAATCAGGATTGCACGGCCCCTGCCAGGGATCCTTAAAGACACCATTAGAGTCCTGAACCTCAAAATGCAAATGCGGATTGGTGGATTGCCCCGAACTTCCAACATAACCCAGAAACTCTCCCGCTACTACAAAATCATCCACTTGTTTTGATGTTAAACTTCCGTTTTTCATATGTAAATAAACTGCTCGTGTTCCATCTTCATGCACAATGGTTATGGAATTAGGCTGAGGTACCGGATTTCCCCCAAGGCCACAACTGCGATCATTATTTCCATCATTACGGAAAAGAATCTGTCCGGGAGCAGCTGCAACAACTCTTACTTTCATATCATCCATCATATTCCACCAATAAGGGCCAATGCATATATCGGTTCCACGATGATCGTATCCGTTTGCAAGGTCATAAGAACGGGTGCCACACATAAAATCTGAAATGCTTCCGGTTGCTGTATCATGGTCAATATAATTCTGGATAAAGAAATAATCATTTCCTAAAAAACTCGTTTCATTAGTCAATGGCCAATCGAATTTCTGGGGAGGTGGCACCATGCGCTGGGAATGGATATAATTTCCTTCTGCAGACAAACGTGCGATATTCGCTGAGATCTCTTTATTCATTGTTTCATAGAATCCGGGAGGAACACATGGCTCATCCGGATTTTGGTACTCTAATGTTTCAGCTTCGATGTTTATTACCTGAATCTCCTGTGCTGTTGCAATCGTAGCAACCAGAAGGGTAATGCACAACACCATCGCGGTTATAATCGTTATTTGAATTTTCGGTTTCATTGTGTTGTTCTTTTAGTGATAACATTCGTAGTAAACTGTCAATTGATTTATCACTTATGAGCTGATTCAATCATTTCAATTTTCTTTTCCAGTTGAATAATGTAAAGCGACAGCTCTTCTATTTTCTCCATCATTTTGATTTGCATGGCACCAACATCGATACCTCCGGTTTGCTCCATTTCAGCAGCAGATGGCATTCCAGGTAAATGATTACATTCGTTAATGTGTTGTTCCATTTCTTTAATAGATGGTAGGTTATAATCATCAGCAAAAACATAATCAGGCCAGTTACCTTGCAGTTCAACACGCATTTCCTCACACATTACTTTTCCATCCACCGACAAAGCATATCCCGTAGCAGGAACTGACGTTCCGATCGATACCTGTCCGTTAACATACAAACCATTTTCAGCACCTAAGCTTACACCTCCGATACTTACACTTCCGTTAGGATTTACTTTGAATTTCGACGCTCCGTTTATCTGAACAGCCATCGGTAATGTATTTGCATCGGCATCAACATGCAGATAAGCGGCAGGTGCATTTGTTCCTATTCCAACCCTGTTGCTGAAATATCCACGTCCCACAAAATAACCTGCATAAGCATTGGCACCACTTGTACCTTCAGCATAAACTCCCGTGTTATTACCAGTACCATTTGCTTTACCGTAAAGGCCATATGAAGATCCATTACTGGTTGCAATACCTACTATTCCATAAGAGATAGCACCATCCTGAACTTCGGCGCGTACGCCATAATTGGTTGCGCTGCCGTTTTGAATTAGTGTGTTAAATCCATATTTATTTCCAGAGGCATTTGTACCCAGCAATGTATTTATACCATATGATGATGACGCACCGGAGTAGTTATTCTGAACTACCACTGCATTTGGATCGGAAGTACTATATACCGTGAGCGTTCCTATGGTGTTCGTAGTACCGATTCCTAATTTATCGCTGAAATGACCGCGACCTAAAAAGTAGCCTGCCCAACAGTTGTTATTAGCCGCTAAGCTTTCACCATAAATCGCGTAATTAATACCCAGTCCGACAACCAAACCACTTGCTTTTGCATAAACTCCATAATTGGTGTTATTACCCTGCGCTATAGAATGAACCCCATAGTTTGTAGCGCTGCCATCTGCAACTGCTTTCATTCCATAACTTGTATTGGTTCCAGAACCTTTCACACTGATTCCGAAATTTAATCCCGTTCCATTAATAGCTTCGAAATAGCCTCCGAACTTTGGACCTGTTCCAGTTCCTTCTGCTAATGAATAAACACCCCAACGTCCACCTCCGCCACTGGCACTATTTAAAAAATTTGATGTCCGGGTATTAATTGCGCTTTCAACATGGAGCGGATAGTCTGGAATGGTGGTGCCAATACCAATATTTCCGGATGATCCTTTGACAACCATTCGCTGAACTGCATTGGTTTTAATGATCAGATCCTGTGCATTGCTTGTACCCAGCCAGTGAATGCTTTGATTCACGTTGTTGTTGCCCTCCAGAATCCAGGGGGTTGCAGGGCCTACTTGTGCCATGCTGTTTGTAGTGAGTGCGATGGTTAACGCAGCGGTAAACGCTATCGCAGGTAAGTCGATTATTTTCATGAGTTCTGTGTTTTTTAAGTTTAGTATTTAATGCAAGCAAACATACGCCCTACCCGCCCCGTCCCATACTGCCACCTTGTGCACAGCCGGAACTACTTTGTGTAATGGGGTTTTTGGTTTGTGAGCAAATGTTATATTTGTCATAAACCTGATAATCCAGACTTTATGAAGGCGCTGCTATTGCTAATAATGCTGAATTTGGTATTCTTCGCGAAAACTATCGGACAAGTTCAATTAGAAGACAGTTTTAAAACTGTACTTGCTACTTCAAAGGTTGATACAACTCAAATGCGGGCTAAATGGTATTTGGGAAAGATTTATTTCATTACCGGAGATTTGAAATACTTTGATATGTTCCGGTCTGGTTTGCAGCAAGCCAACGCCCTTCATAATTCGAGATGGATGCAAGAGTTCACTTTGTATTTAGGGATCAGTCATATGTTAACCGGAAAAACAGATAGTGCGATATTCTACCTTGATAAATGCAACAGCATGAAAGATGCTGAAACCACTCCGGAAATTACATACCAGGTACATTTTAATTTGGGTCAGGTGTATAATTCAACCGGAAATTCCAAAAAAGCTACCCACTATTTAATTGAAGCTTTGAAATATGTGACAGATCCCCATTCTCCAATGAAAAAGGCAAGTATTTATACGAACCTCTCCACTTTGATGTCTCAATTAAAAGAAGACAAAAAAGCAATGGACTATTGCCTGATGGGTATTGAGAGTTTAAAAGGAGTCGATAAGCCCGAGAAGCTATCTGAGCTTTATTGTATATTATCAGGATATTATTTTGGTTTTGGTAAAAAAGATTCTGCACTGATTTCAATTCAGAAGGCAATTTCATTAGCTAAACCGCTTCCCCATCCCAAAGCTTTGATTTTTGCATATATCAATTTGATTACATATTACGTACAATCAAACCTTCCCGACAGTGCAGAATTTTATTTCAAAAAAATAAAACCACTTTATGAAATGGGAGTCAGAAAAGATGAATCGTATGCTTTTCTTGTTTTTCAGATGGCGGAAATCGCTTTTCAGAAGAAAGATTATAAAAAGGCTGAATCACTTTTCAATGAAGCCGACAGTCTTGCCGAAGTGCATTCATACCTCGTACATAAATTGCAACTTAAGAAAAGAAAAGCTGAGTTTTATGAAACCACAGGTAATACTAAAGCTGCATTAGGAACATTTAAAGAGTATCATTTTTTAAAAGACAGTATTGATAGCAAAGAGAATACTGCCATGAGCAAGGAACTGGAACAAAAGTTCAGTGTAAGTGAAAAACAAAAGGAAATAGAACTTCTACAAAAAGACAAAGAAAAACAGGCAGTTGTAAGAAATGGAGTTATCAGTGTTGCAACATTGTCAAGTATTATAGGGCTAATTCTGTTTTTCGGATTCCGGAACCGCGGGAGATTGAACAACCAGCTTGAAGAAAAGAACAAAATTATTGAAGCCGGGCGTCAGCGTGCTTTACGCAGTGAGCAATTCAAGCAAAAGTTTCTTGCTAATATGAGCCACGAACTGCGCTCACCTATGAATGCAATGCTTGGCTCTGTAACACTGGCATTGAAGCAAGAAGATGTAAAAGCCTCAAAAAAATACCTGGAAATGGCTCAACGCTCTTCAAAAAATCTTTTAGGAATTATTAATGACATCCTGGATCTTTCAAAAATCGAAGCGGGAAAACTTGTCTTTGAACAAATTCCATTTAACATTTACCAGGCTGCACAAGATGTTATCAATGCGCAATCATTTCTCCTGAATAAAGATAAGCAGTCAATTTTTTTTGAATGTAACTTTAATTCAGAGCTTAAAGTTATCGGGGATCCCCTCCGCTTTATGCAGGTACTTACTAACCTAATTAATAATGCCATAAAATTTACACCGCAAGGGAAAATAATTGTAAACCTTCATCATGATGAACAAATGGAATGTTTTCAAATTTCGGTTAGTGACGAAGGAATTGGAATGAACGCCGATGATCAAAGCAGGCTATTCCAATCGTATCAGCAAACTGAAACAGGAACAGCCCGCAAATATGGCGGAACCGGCCTGGGACTTGCCATCACCAAACAATTGGTTGAACTGATGAATGGAAATATTGAAGTTCAAAGCCAGGAAGGAAAAGGATCAACGTTTATTGTAACATTGAATTTGACCTGTGAAACCGGGAATGAAAGCGTTAAAGCAACTGAGAGTGAAAATACCAGCCTGAAATATTTGGAAGGAGCTACTATATATGTTGTGGATGATCTGGAAGAAAACCGGGTAGTTACCGGAGACCTTTTGAAAAGTATTCTATCGAATATCAGTGTAACCACCTTTAGTAACGGTAAAGAGTTGATTGATGCTTTGGCCCAAACCGACGTACAATCCCTTAATAAACTCTGTATTCTTACCGATCTCGACATGCCGGTGATGAATGGTATTGATGCAGTCGGTATTATTCGCAATAAATTGAATTTATCGGTTCCTGTGATTGCCCTAACCGCCAGTGTCTTTGTAGGTGATGATACCGAATTTGCAGCCATGGGTTTTGACGGAATTGTTTTCAAACCGTTTGTCGCTTCCAAACTAATCGAAACCATGGCTTCAGCAATGAAAAAGAAAGTATAATCATACTCCACCCCCATTCGTACATTCGTACCCACAGTGATTTCCGTCGTAGGGCGGACAGGCGCAATTCGTTACAGTCGTAGATTCGTACCCGAAGGGATTCGTAAATTCGTTACAATTACAATAAGCCTTCGTATTGCTGCAGGATATCACGTCCGCTTTTCGATACCGGAACAATACTATCATCTTTCATTACAAGATAAGCGTTATCGCCTTTATAAAACTTTTTTATAAAATTCACATTAATAAGATGTGATTTATGAATGCGTAAAAATCCTGAATTCACCAGGCGGTCTTCAAAATCTTTTAGACTCTTTGAGGCAACAATCTTAGAGCCGTCAATACAAAAAATAGTAGTATAAACATTATCAGCCTGCAGTCGTGCCAGCTTATCGACTTCAAGAAATAACACACCATCCGAAGTACTCACCGTAATTTTTTTATTCCCTGGTGCCTGAACGGTTGATTGCATAAATCTTTCTTTTCTTTTTGCGGCTACCCTATCAATGGCTTTGGTCAGTTCAAAAACGTCAACAGGTTTTAAGAGGTAATCGATGGCTTCGGTCTTAAATGCTTCTACAGCATATTTATCATGAGAGGTTGTAAATATGACTTCGAAATTTCTATCCCCCATTTCCTTTATCATTTCAAGTCCTGATTTCCCGGGCATTTCAATATCCAAAAAAACCAGATCCGGGTTTAGATTCTTTATTGCAATGAATCCTTCATTTGCATTAAGAGCCGTTGACAATACATTAACTGGCAGGTTCGCAGACCGGCATAAGTCAGTCAGCATATCAATAAAATACTGCTGGTCGTCAATAATAATAGCTTTTATAAGCATTATCCGGTAAAATTCAGTTTTTTATTAATTTGCCATTCACTATAAGTTCACTTTTATTTCTAACCTGGTAAATATACATTCCTTTAATGAACCCTTTCATCATTATTTCGGAAACAGGTTTAGTAAGAACCTGTCGTAATATTTCTTTGTTCGCAATATCATAAATGATAATTTCAAAATCGTTTTTCCCGGTTGTAGTCACGGTAATTTTATCATCAAAAGGGTTAGGATATATATCTATTAAATCAGCCGGTGTACTATTGTTGATTCCTAAGGAGCAATGTGCAACGGATGGATTCAATTGATTTACCGGATACAATCGTACATTATCGAGAACCAACTCTGTACAGGAATCACATATATGCCCCCAATTGGTAAACTTGATTATCTGCGTGTTATTAATCGCATTAAATTGAATTACATATACTCTTCCAACACCAGTGGTAGCCGGTGAAGGTGGGTCTCTTAATAATGTGTCTCCAAATCCGATATCAACTGAAAATAATCCTTCATATGGAAATAAATTGTTGAACTGTTCTCCACCTGACCAGAATTCCAAAACATATGTATTCCCTATGATCAGCCCACTTACGGCTTGTGATAAGCTTACACCTAATGTACCACCCAGATTAATTGAATCAGTGACAGGATATCCCGGGGGAGGAGTATTAGTCGTACATAAAATTTGGTTCAGGCAGGATGTATCATTAATTGTTCCCGAACAAGCAAAGCAAAAACCATTTCCAAAATAAACAGATTTATCTCCTTCAACGATTACCGATCTATTGCTATTTACATCATAAATATGAGGATAACTATTAAACCCTCCACCTGTACAAGCCCAATTGTTTATATCACAGACATAATTAGATGCATTCGGACAAAAAACCTCATTTAACGGCCACCCCTGACAAGGTGTATCTTCAAATCCTCCGTTAATTATCATATTATTTACATTATCACTGATGCTGTCATTTTGATTGAAGCAATCGATGCAAAGAATTTGAGCCTTTAAAAGTGGACTGAAACAACAAATCATCAACATTAAGCAGATAATTACTTTTTTGATTGTATTCATAAAGCATGTAATTGGAAAATTAATGAATGATCACCAGTGCCGAAACAGATATTTTAATTATAACCTGGCGAAGAAGATACCGTAAAATTTCAGAACATTTTCAAATGTATTAAAAAGATGGCTTGTGGGCAAAATCTGTCAGCTATAAGATTCTAATGATTCATCACCTGGGGTTGCTCAACAGTAATTTTTCTGATTAGTGTAGGCAGTACAATTAATAACAAGGGAAGAGCAAAAGTGAAACCACCGATAACAGAAATAGCAAGAGGCTGGTGCAATTGCGCACCTGCACCAAAACCAAGAGCAATTGGAAGTAAAGCGATGATGGCACCAATAGCTGTCATGAGTTTTGGGCGAAGACGTGTCGAGATAGCATAGATAATTGCTTCATCCTTTGTTTTTCCTTCCTTCATGGATTCCTGGAATTGAAGAAAAGTAAAAATTGCATTTTCGCCGATGATGCCCGTGATCATGATAAGCCCTGTTTTACTTCCTACATTTAAGGGAGTATGAGTCAGTAGTAAGGCAATCAGGCTTCCTGCAATACCCAACACTGAAAGGAACAAGACAGTTAATGCAATGTTGATTTTTTTAAACAGGAATAAAATGACTGCAAACACGAGAAGGCAGGATGTAATTAAAATCATGAGCAACTCCCTGAAGGATTGTTGCTGGCTGGCATAAGCGCCACCGTACACAACCTGGTATCCTGCAGGGAAATTCATTTTTGAAACCTCCCTTTGGATATCTTTCATGACGCTGCCAAGATCACGACTTTCAAGTCGTGCTGTGACTACCCCCATGGATTGAAGATTTTCACGTTGCGCTTCAGCATCACCCGGATCAATTTTAATTTCTGCCAGGCCTGCTATGGGGATAAGGTTGCCGTTTGAAAGAAATATGCGGTGGTTTCTTAAGTCTTCAACGGTCTGTTTATAATTGCCGGGATACGTCATTCGAATGTCAGTAAGCTGGTTAGTTTCATAAATACTACCGACGACCGTTCCTTCCAATGACATCTGTATCTGTTGCTGCAGGTTGGCAGGTGTCAATCCGAATTGAGCAAGTTGAACAGCATTCGGTTCTACACGGATTGATGGGCCGGCGATGACAATGCCATTAAATACATCCGCAGTGCCTTTTATATTTTCAACGATAGCTCCTGTTTGGATAGCAAGTTCTTCTAATATCTTTTTATCATTTCCAAAAATTTTTATTTCAACCGGCTGTACGCTTTCCATTAAATCACCAAGCATATCACCAATGACTTGTCCGAAATCGATTTGAAGAGAAGGCTGGGTGGCACTTACCTTTGCACGTATGTCTTCAATCACCTCCTCGGTTGTTCTATTCCTATCCTTGCTCAATTGAATCAAATAATCACCACTATTAGGCTCAGTAATAAAGAAACCCATTTGAGTACCGGTTCTACGGGAGTAAGTTTCCACTTCAGGAATGGCAGTAATTGTTTTTTCAACGTCACGTAAGATAAGATCTGTTTCTTCAAGCGAAGTTCCCGGGGGTGATAAATAATCGAATACGATACTACCTTCATCCATTTCAGGCAGGAAACCCGTCTCTAACCTGGGAATTATTAAAACTATACTCAGAGCAAAACCTGTTATCAGTATAAAGCTGATCCATGGCCTGGAAATAAAATAGCTTACCCACCGCTTTTGCCTGATCGTGTGAATGGCTCCCAATTTCGCCCTTCCCCCGTCATTCTTCGTGATCAGTAAATAAATAACCGGGAGCAGTACCCAGGTTACCGCAAAGGAACAAACCAGGGTAATGATCATACAGTCGGTCATAACCTTAAAATAAGCTCCGGCAACACCTGTCATTAATATAAAAGGAAGGAAAATGACAATGGTACTTAAGGATGAACCTATCATAGCAGGAAATAAATAATGAATTGCCTTGCCAACCAACTCTTTCGAATTTACATCAGGATGCTCTTCATGTGTTCTGTGGATCTGTTCTACTACCACAATTGCATCATCAATGATCAAACCTATAGATGCAGCGATAGCGCCGAGCGTCATGATGTTTAAGGTTTGCCCGGTAGCATAAAAAATAACAATGGTGAGCAATAATGTTACAGGAATAGTGATGAGTATAACTGCGCTTGCTTTCCATGACCATAGAAAAATGATGGCGACAATCATGGCAAGTAATAGACCAATCCACAAGCTGTCCGTTACACTACGAATGGATTCATTTACGAAATCGGCTTGCACATAATAAGGCCTTATGGTTACATCCTCAGGCAATGCTTTTTGCAGTTCCTCCACTTTTTTCGTCATGTCATTTGAAAGCTGGATGAGATTAGCGTTTGGCTGTTTTATAACTGCTATTAAAATTGCTTCTTTGCCGTTTGCATTGATACGTATATAGTCTTTTGCCTCTGCTATCTGAACATCAGCAACATCTTTAACCAGGACGATTCTTTTTCCATTGTTATTGATGAGCAGGTTTTCCAACTCCTTTTTATTATTCAATGAGGCATCGGTAACAGACAAATACATCCTGCGGTAATCACTGAGGTAACCATTACTTTTTACAAACGCTGTATTGTTGATTACTGCAGCAACAGCTTCAGGAGTAAGACCCAGTGACGATATTTTCTGAATATCCAATGTAACACGGTATTCTTTTGATTTGCCACCAATGATTGTGATTTCGCTGACTCCATCAACCTGCGATAAAAATGGTTTAACATCATATTGCGCAAGCATCTTCATTTCTACTGGTGAACGCCAACTGCTTTCAAGGGTATAACCGCTGATAGGAAGGATACTCGGGTTCATACGTTCTACTTCAATGGAAACATCAGGGGGAAGCTTACTTTTTATTTCATTAATCTTTGATTCAATACGTGCCTGGTCAATATCAATATTGCTATTCCAATCCATGAAAGCAGAAAGCTCGCAGTTGCCCCGGCTGGTCGTGCTACGCAGGAGCTTTAGTTCCGGCACTTTTTTAATTGCAAGCTCAATGGGACGCGTCACGGTAAGCATCATTTTGTCTACAGGCATTTGTCCTGCATCGGCAATGACTTTTATTTTTGGAAAGGTGATTTCCGGAAAAAGCGAAACCTGCATACGACTGTACACAAAGCCTCCTACCATCAGAATAATGAGTATGATGACGGTCAACGGGCTTTTGTGAGAGTTATAAAAATTCATCTCTTACTTTTTTATTTGGACAGTCGCGGTATCTGGTAATCCAAAATTACCGCTTGATAAAATTCTGTCCTTCTCAGAAAATTGGGGAGCTATAATTTCTACCTTATCAATTGTTTCAATTCCCTTTTTCACAGGAATTCTTACGGCTTGGGAATCATTTATCAATTTCATTACCCAAAAAATGTTTTGAGTTTCATCGGTAAGTAATGCTTCTTTTGGAATGGAAATCGCATTTTGCTTTGATGCTTTTACCAATCGCACTTTAGCAATTAAGTTTTCTGGAATCATTTTGTCTGCATGAACAGCAATCAGATAACTCTGCGTTTGAGAAGCTGCATCCACTGCAGGCATTGCTTTTTCAACTGTCCCTAATAGTATTGAAGAATCAGGCAGGAGCAGTTCCATGTTTTTATTTGCCTGCAAAAGTGGTGTAAGTTCGTAGGGCAATTGTAAAATAAAAGCAAAACTTTTTTCATCACTGATAGTGGCAATCTGTTCGCCATCCTGAACGTAATCTCCGCTTTGAAAATTAACCTGTGATATATTTCCATCACTTCCGGCAGTTATGTTTATCTCACCCCTGAAATGGAAAGAAGTATCCAGTTCGTTGATTGTGTTCCCTAAGTTTCTTGCTTCTTTTGTTTGCAGACTCATGAGTAATTGGCCGCTGCGTACAAAATCGCCTTCCTTAATTCTTACATTTTTCAAATAACCGGTAGCAGGTGATTTGACTGGCGTTTTCAAAAGAAAAGCTGAAACCGCATTCAATTCAATGGTTTCATCCAACGTGGTCTTGCTTACCGTTACTACCGTTACAGGGGTACCTTGCGATATATCTGATTCTGCGGGTTCACTCTTTTCGCTTGCGCATGAAAGCAACAAGAACGTCAGGCCAAAATAAAATATTTTTGATTCGTGAATCATAATTAAAAGTTCAGGAAATTGATCTGGTTGATGAGCAGCATTCTATTTGTAATTATTTGTTGTACTGAAGCCTGGGCTGAAATATAATTTCTTAATGCTAACATATAGTCAAAAATTCTTGCATCGCCGGTTTCCAGTAATTTGCTATTTGCTTTGAGCAGCCCTTCAGAGAGTTTCAATTGCTCCAGGGCTTCTGCAACCAACTTTTCTGTTTCTGTCAATTGCTGATTAAGCGCCATTTGTTTCGAGTTAAACTGTTTTATGAAAAAAGCCGTGCGGTGCTGCAGGGTGTTTTGGGAGAGCATGATTTTATTCTCCTGCAATGTTCGCTGATTTCCATCATAGATGGGAATGGTAAGGCTTAAACCAACGCTCGCTCCGAAATTCCGTTCCGCATGATAAAGAAATGAAGTGTAATAACCGGCATCACCCATCAGGTTGAGCTTAGGATGATAGTTATATTTTATTTTTTCCAGGGATGTCCGGAACTGCAGGCTGTCGAGGCGGAACTGCTGAAAAGGAAATGTTCTGTCAAATTGTATATTTTGAGTTACACTTAATGCCGGATCCTGCAAAATAACGGTGTTGGTATCAGCTATACCACAGAGGTAATTCAATGTGTATAAATCACTCCGCATTTGCAGCTGCTGCTGGTCGTAAGCAAGTTGCTGTTGTTTGTAGCTAACAAGAAATGTTAGGTATTCCGTTTGTTGATAACCACCATTTTCCGCAATACTTTTTAAAAGTAGATTTTCCTGCTCTAAGGTGTTCAATAGCTTTTCGCTGTTAGCAAGTAGCTGTTGCGCTCCAAATACTGTAATATATTGAGCAGTCACACTTTGAATTAACTCTCGTTCAGTGAGTTTTCGGTTAAATTCTAACAGTTGTCGTTGAATATCGAGCAGGGAGAATTGATTGTTAAGATTATGCTTGCCTACAACCTGGTAATTGACTCCGAGCAAGGCATTATAGTATCCTCCATTGGTTATAATTTCATCATAGCCATATCCATTAATCACAGGAGCATATAAATTATTACTGGTCACATTTACTTTTGGTTTTAATCCTGCGCGACCAAGCATACTATCCAGAGCGATGGCACGCTGCTGGTTAAGGTTATCAATAAAGACAGGGCTGCTGGTAATGGCAGTCTGCAGATAGTCACGCAGTGTATACTGTGCGTGCAGTGCAGGAGTAGAAAAATACAATAAAGGCAATAAAAAATATCGCTTCATAAAATTATTCTGGTCCTTAGAGGCTTAAAATAAATGAAGTTTTAAGTTATAACAAAAATCGGTAATTCTTATCATTTTACATATTTTTTTTAATAATAACAGCGGGTATTTCACAGGTTTAAAGTTCCCGATATATTGTCCTGATGGAGGAACTGATTTTATAAATGCTCATTTTCTTACAAATAAATAATGGAGTTTGTTAAACAATATATAATACGCAATTCCCAGGGTAAAACCTCCTAAAACATCGCTGGCATAATGTAGCCTTAGAACAATCCTGCTAATACCAATACTCAACGCGAAAACAAATAAAAGAATACTCACAAAACATTTATACCTGAAATCAAGGGATGATTGCCAAACCAATGTAATAAGAGTAAAACACAAAATAATAGAGCCTGAAGCGTGGCCACTCGGAAAACTATAGCCTGGTAAAGGATCAGTTAAGGCCAGTTCAGGCCGTTGTCGTGCAAAAACTGCTTTGAGTATCCGTAAAAGTATGGTGCTGGTAATTGCTAATGCTGCAAGATGCTGGACTTCTTTTCTCCGATGTTTAATAAACAATACTAAAAGCAGTACGGCCCACGAAACCAATGTGAATTCAAAGGAACCAAAAAAAGTCAGAAATTTAAAAGATCTTAGAAGCTGAGGGGATAAATGTGATTTCAAAAAATTGAATACACTACTATCAAACCAATCTTCCTTTTCAAGTACAACCTCATGGCCAATCAGAATAAATATGCTTACGGAAATAATAAAGATAGAAAGAGTTGCAATTCCTCTTAATGAAATCAATGGAACGTCATTTACTCCTTTCATATATTAAATAATTACTGCATATAAAAATTGAAATTCACAACCTTTCTGTTAAATTAAGAAGGGCAATGATAGTAAATCACCATTGCCCCTGGGTTGTTTCTAATCCTTATCACCCTTCTCTTCTTCAACTTTTGTCTTGCTCAGGACTTTACCGTCTGGTGTAAAGAGCACATCAAAAGTTTCTTCACTTTTTTCAATTTCCGCTTCAAAACAGTTCCCGTTTTTCAAGTTTTCTATTTTACTTGCTTCTTCAACTTCGAAACCCGAAAAGTCTCTTTTTAGAACAGTCTGAATAGGAGATGGTAAATCAGAAACTTTTATTTCAGTTTCAGTCTCCAGCCACTTTCCTGTATTGTCGAAGTTGGCAGAAATTTCTTCACCATTAAGTTTAAAACATGCTTCATACTCATTAGCATTTTCCATTTCCCAATTTGTTTTTGTCGCATTTGGAAATTTTGCTTTAAATGCTGAAGCAACAGGTGCAGGTACTTTATCGGCAGATATTTTTTGAGCATAAGCTGCATTACCCACTAGTGTTACGGTGAGTAACACAATAATAATTCTTTTCATTTTAATAAATGCTTAGTTGTTAGAAATAATTCGTCGCACAAACAATGTTTGTGTCTTGCGGATAAAATAAAATAATTTAACTTGTTGGAGGGTGAAAAAATTTAGAAATATAGTCAGATGGAAGAAAATTCACAGAAGTTACAAAAGGCTTCATTTCAACTGTATGAATTAGTATAAATGAAAACGAAAAGTACGTAACAACAGATACCTGCGCTTGTCCCTGATTTTGTGTCTGAAGTGGAGAATGAGGCTTTTGTTCGTCCCCATTATCATGTTTATCAAATATACCGTCAATGTTTATTAGGTGGTCTGTGATAAAGTCAAATGGCGTCATGTCCTTATCCTCGGTCGCTTTGCAGTGACGATACATTTCAGGAAGATCAGAAAGTACTGAAAAATCTCCCACTGGTAAACAGAAAGTTCCGAAGGCATAAAACGATAAGAGAAATATGCTTAATATCTTCTTCAAAAGACTTTTATTTAAATACAAATATAAATATTTTCCTCTCAAGTTAAATCAGTGCTCTAAAATACTACCTGCATTTGAATGTAAAACCTGTCATCATGCCCATTGGGGTAACCTTCTTCTTCATCAATAACATTGCCTCTCATGACATAATTGATCAGAATCCGAAGTTTATCCTTTGGGAAACCGTAGAATGCTCCCCAAGTCCATACTTTCCAATCATCTTCAAACGTATCATACCTTACAAGTGGACCCAATTTCCATTTTGTTTTTAAAGCCAGCAGGATCTGGTATCCCACGGGTTCCCCAAATAGTGTATCGGCTGCCATATCTTTCCCCTGTGCAAATTCTGATGCAAGGAAAAAATATTTGTGGTCGACCTGCAAATCCACGCCATAACGCTCAAAATCCGCATATACATCATCCGAAGGATCGATAACATCTTCATTTAAGTAACGGAGGCCTCCGATTCCCAATGAACCACCAAGGCTGGCAGTAAAATCTGGTTTTTCATAACCGATGCCAATGCGTCCCCAAAATGCCATCTTAGTATTAAAATCAAACGGGCCAGCTACATTGAATCTTGTTCCATTTACGAGTGTGAGCGCATTTTCAAATTTCCAAAATCCTTTGATAGGAATATAGCCAATTATTCCAATACCGATATCCCTCAGATTTTCTCCCCTCGATACGCCATCCGACATTTCAGCCCGGTTGACGGTATAGAGTTCAGAGCTCGATATGCGGTTTTCCCACCCGAATTGTGTTTTTTGTTGTCCTACGCGAATTCTTTCGTTATACAGAAAACTGGATTCATTTAACCCTACCTTATCCAAATGAAATTCAATGAATGCATCGCGCAACATGCCTCTTGGTTCGGGAGCACGAACGTCAAACATTAATTCGTAACCAGTAAATTTATTTACCTTACCCTTTGCTTCAAGTCGGGCACGCAAAATTCTGAAACCATCCGGGTCCCGGATTGAGTCGCCATTGGTATTAAATTCATTGAAATAGTGTACCTGGATAACTCCTGAAATATTAGGCAGATATTTCTTCTTTATCTTTTTTTGAGATGTAAATATTGAATCGATCTCCTGGGCCAGGCACCATTGCGCTGTAGTCAGGAAAAATAGTAATAAGGCATATTTTTTCATGGAAGAACTAATTTTGGTTTAAATGAACTAGTGATTCTTTTGATAATTTTTTCCATATCCGTAATTTATTTGAAAACAAAGCCAATACCCAGGTAAGGTGAAATAACTTCTATTTTCAAATCGTTTGTATCTTCCTGACTCTCCTGGAAAAGATGCATACTTCGGAATTTAGTCCCTAGTGTTAATTCCCAGGAAGCAACACTTCTTACATAACTGAGGTCGGTTAACAAAGTGGAATACTGCAGATACATATTACTTCCCTCAACATAAAAACTTTCAAAAAGTGGAATGTAAGTACCGGAAATCTCAAAGTTTAATGAATTAGCATCATTAAAGTCATAGCGTGTAGAAATACCTAATACAGGGTAAGGCAATGCCTGTTTCCCAAAATTCTCGCACACTTCATTGCGCGGGCTATCCGGTGCCACTACTCCATCAATGCAAAAGTTTATATGATCAAATACTAAACCTGCTATGTATTGCAATTGCCAACTTTTCCTTGAATACAGATTTCTTTTATAATATCCACTCAGCCGGAAGTATCGCGATGGTGAAACATCAATACCACTAACACATTCGATTTTGGTTCCGTTATATGCAATTGTGCGATTTAGTGAAGCCTTGCCTTGCATAAAATACTGCTCAAAAGAAAACGAAAGACTGTTGCGTTTACGGAATTGCTTTTCCAATAACAATTGAATCGCCGGATAATGTTTCATTCCGAGCTCCTCCAGATTCATTTTGTCTCCTTCCAATTCCCACTCACGTACCTGAACATAACCATCGAGTGCGAATTCGGAACAATAAAAAGCAGAAATGGAAATTCCACCTCCCGAGTGTACTGATTGAGCGCTCACCGTTAAATTTTTAAATAATGTGAGAAACAACAGCAGAATTAAACAATTCAACAGATGGCCAATCCTGAATGCAATATATCTTGCAGATGAATTCAAATTAAAGAACATTTTTCTATGGCTATTAAAATTACTAAATTCTTATTTAAGAATAGTAATTTTGCTCTGGATTTAGAATAGTTATCACTTCACAAATAAATAGAAACTAAATTCAATTAATTAGATAAGGTGTAACCCGGTATTTTATTCAGTTAGTGCAGAGTGATAAAACGGGACAATCACCATCTATAATCGTTTAGTCATTCATTGGGTGTTGCAGACTTCCCAAATACCCAACAGGCATTTACTCCAAAGCCACCGGATCGGAAGTCGGTTTCATCAATGAAATAAAAAGTCGGACGCCAATCGGCACTCAGGGATAGTGGTATTTTATTGAATTTGTATTCCAGCCCGGCCTCACCGCTTACACCCAGCCAAAATGGGTCATCAATCAATGTTGAAACCCCTGCCCCGACATACCACCTGAATGCTTCCCCTGATAAATGTCTGTATAAAAAATCCCATAAAAGTTCAACTCCCACCCCATCGCCAAATGATACGTCGGCATGCAGCCGGTTGAATTTTCCGGTATTTAATATGGCATCAAGGGCTATATTATTACCAAGTACATCGCCGAACCGAACTCCCACTTCCTGTGTAAATCCAACCTGGCCCATACTAAGAAATGCTGCTACAATGATTAGCTTTTTCATTTTCTTAAGTTTTAGTTATTGGTTTATTACATATATTCCTTCGTGGTTATTTATTGTTTATTCAATATGCGGAAAAGCAATCCTGTTGGGGTTCTGGATTCTTCCATCTAAGTTAGGAAAATTTAGTTTCTGTTGCGCTAAAAAGCACCTTTTAGCATAAACTCTGGTTATAGCAGGAGTGAAAAACCGCTTCCTTTCTATACTATAATTATTTACCGGAAAATAAAAGCAACACTTTCAGGATTCTAAAGAGCTGAACTATTTTTGACGCTTGAAAAACTGAATTTCTTTTTCATGCTTCTTAGCTGCAACAAGTGATTTAAAGGTTCCGAGGTTCCTTCGCTTTCCTGTTTTGGGATTTTTCTTCCTTGAATATAACCGGTATTCACCGGATGCTAATTTTCTTATCATCTCAAACCCGGATCGCAGATCCTCCTATTTTTTCACCCGGGATTACAGATCCCGGGTGGCGACGTATTCACCAGATGCTAATTTTCCTAGCAATGCTTCATTTCATATGGTTCAAAAAACAAACCCCTCGCAAGGGCGAGGGGTTATGCATGATTCTCCGCTTTCCTTTCGCCAGCATTACCCGGTTCAAGTTATGAGGATTTATTTCTCAGATTTCTCTTTTGGAACCTCTCCTAAGAGGAAAACCTTTGCAATATGTAATACTAAATAATTGTGCCAACCTTTTATTAAGTGATACCGTGGATTCAGGATAAAGATCAGTGTAGATTTTATTTCTGCATTTGGGTGTGTTTTACACATTTAAAGCGTTGCAGTGATTTTTGAAGCAATCAAATTGAAATCATTTAGTGAAGTTTTACTCGTAATTTTATTGACCTTCATGTTGAATACTTTTTCACCTTTCCTTACCATAATGAAATAGAAATTCACACTATCGGTATGAAAGTAGGCTTCATCTCCCAAATCATTTCGAATATCTATTACATGATCCTAATTAGCTTCCTTAATGTATTTATATTTTTTTTGTGCTGAAGCCATATCTCCATAATGCTCCAGTAAAAAATAAATAACACCTGTCTTTTTACTAGTAACATCTTCTTCATTCGACTTGTAAGCCAGATGCGTCGTTATTCTATCACCATTATGTTGTGTTGTACTGTCGATCAGGTGAGCTGATTCTCCCAATATTTTTTCAGCATCTGAAAGTGTCAATAGTGTGCCTTGCTTTATTAGTTCGTCTGTTTGATGATTTCCGGTATCCGAATTCTGCTGATCGGAGTTGCTGCTTAAACCAGGTGGTTGGTCGCAGCATAATATTGTAAATGTCATTACAAATAAAAAAAGTGTCCTGGTCATGATTTGTTTTTATTATTAAAGATACTACTTTCTATTATAATTTCAGGAATTAAACGCAGTTGATTCAGGCTTTGATAATGTGACCAGATACTGCTCTCAATTACATTGCATAATATTAATAACAATCTATCGTTTAAGTGTCCGGTATTTAAACCGTTTTTTTATGGTTCGCTTTATAAAAATCATTATAGGGTTATGTTTTTTTATTTTTAACTGGAATACCTCATATTCGCAAGGCAAAATCAAAGCCGGTGATATTTTCCTGAATTTTAAAGCCGGAGTAACAGCCGGCTATTTGTTTGGAGAGGAAGAACATTATACTTATCCTCAGTATGGGCAGCCATATTACGATGAACAAATCAGAATTTCTTTTCTTGCAGGGATCACATTTATTCAGATGATTACGGAAAAACTGTTTTACTCGGCGGGCATCCAGTACCATTCCAGGAAAATGCGATTGATATACCATCCAATACCAAAACATGTCATTTATCCCTACATGGATGACCCGGTAGTTGATGAATTTAAAAAGTTTTATTACCTGGAATACCCTCTAATGATTGGTTTAGTTTTCAATCGGATAAATGTACAAGGAGGTTTCCAGGCCGCTGTTTTAAGGCATATTCAAACAGAAGTGCATTCACGGTCGGGTAATCTTTATGGGTATTACGGGAGTACACAATACAAGATAAATATTTTTCCAGCCATTACAGCCAGTTACAAACTAAGTGAAAAGCATAACATTTTCCTCTTCGCAGGTTTGGAAAAGCAATTGCTGGTTCCATGGTATTTTGCCAACGCAGGTCTTTCCGTTACATTCGGTTTGCAAGAGGAAAAAGGTAGTTATTACAAGTATTGTAAGCCTCCGGGATAATCCTGGAGGATTGAAATATTCAACCCCGTCCGGGGTTATTCAGATTAAACTCCTTCGGAGTTTTTATAAATTATTATCTTCCTGTAGAGCATTTCTGTTTCAACAAAGTCATCTGATACAAAAAGGTTACAGCAACAGCGTGGGATACCAAATTTCAAGTAGGCAAAATCCCGACAGGGATTTAATGTGAATATCCCGGCATGAAATGCCGGGTTGGTTTCGGTTTCTGTTCCGGAACCCCGGCGGGGTTCAATAAGTGCAATTCAGGATGAATGTCAGAAACCATCATTCAGAATTCTTTGCTTCAACGCTTCAGCGAACATCTCATTTCCTTCCTTAGTAAAATGCATATCGTCCCAGTAATGTTCCGGTTTCAACGGCAAGGTATGTTCAAAATCAAGATAAGTGCATGTGGTGTCGGCTTCACATACTTTCAGCGCAATCCCGTTCAGTCGTTCCATCAGCGGTAAAATCCGGTCCTTTTGAACGCGGATGCTCCAGGAGGTTTCTTCTTTTCTTTTATAAGGATTTAAAACCTGCCCGATAAAATACTCTTTCGCATTCATTGAAGACGTTAATGCCAGCATCGACCGAATATTTCGTTTGTACATATGATCGATCAGCGTATCGGGCTCAGAATGTCTTTTGGGCAATTGGGGCTTATAAATTCGTTTCCCAATATTTTGAACGACATAAAAAAAACCGGATTGTCTCTTGAATTTTGCAAAGCCTGATTCGAATTTGGGTGTTCCTAATAATGCCATCGGCATTAATACTTCTCCATGGTAAAAATAATCAGGGTAGTTATTTCCCATATGGTAGTTGTATAAATCATTCCCTCCCATGAAAAATATCACGATGTCGGGATCCAGGTCGGCAACATACAGGGCCAGTTGAAATATGGCTTCCTGTGATTTATAGGCCGGAACTCCGTAATTGATCACAGCGTAATTTTTACCCAGTTTTCGTTGAAGTACAGCAGGCCATGATTCTTCATCCGATACTCCTGTGCAAAATGTGGTGGAACCTCCGATACAAACCACACGTGTTTTACTCGTATCATTTAAATCGGCACCGGTTTCACGTGTGCCCAGGGAGGTAGTTTTTACATAATGATACTCTTTATCCAGCTCGAATTGCTGGTGAATATTTTTATCGATGGTTACTGAAAGATAAGGATGCGCATTGAAAAGATGGTGCCTGGCATCAAGATCGTGATTGACAAACAGAAACCTGCCAATTCTCCAACGGGCAATAGCTTGTCCTGAAAATTCAATAAACAAGAGCAGGACCGCAAAGATCGCGATGTTAATCTTAATGGTTTTCCACATATGTTAAGAATCAGGGAGTTCTTATCATACAATAATAAGTTATTCCTGTTGAAAAGGGATTGTTTAATCAGCAATGAAATTAACCGCGACTTGTTAATTAAAAATGTAATTCCAGCCGATGGAGATAATATAACTGGTTAATGGATTTGCAACCTGGAGCTCACCGTTTACCAGGTATCCGAGCTCAAGAGTTGACCGCTTGCTGAAATCATACTCAACCCCCCCGCCCACTCTGTAATTATCCAGCAACATACCATCAGCACGGTTGACATTCACGAAAAGTTCTCCATATATCCAGGGAGTGTACTTTTTATTCAGGTCGTATTTGAGAGTCAGTTTTGGCCGAATATAATTGGAAGGTATTTTACCATCAGGGCTTGATTCCACATCACTATACTGACTCTGGTACCGGATCCGCACGTTCATCGCAAGATTCCCCACCTTTTCTTTTACATTCAGATTAAACAGGTAACGGTGACGCTTGCTGTAGGAATCATCCAACCGCCTCTTGTTTATGAAACGATAACCTCCCGAAACACTCAGCAGCTTGCTGAAACGGTACTCCCCGGTGAGTTCTGAAAAAAACATTCCCAGCTCTGAAATATTTTCATTGAACCGGAGCTCTTCTGTAAAATGAATCGAAACTTTACGTGTGATTTTCTTCTCCAGGTTGATGCTGGCCCATAATCCGGCATCATTTACCTGGGCAGAAACGCTACCGGTGATTAAAAAACCGGACAGCATAAATAACGCTATCCAATTTCTATTCGTAATAAAAAACATGGATTTGTGCGGCATCCCGAAGGAAATCAATTTTACCGATGGTAACCTGGTTGATCTTCACTCCCATCCTCTTTTCAAGATCCTCAATAAGTAGTTTCCTGTTTTCCGGTTTGATCAGCTCGATGTTTTCATACATCACAATTTTGGAAACTTCCTTTTTGATCAGAACATTACTCTCCAGCAGGTATGTAATCACAATGATGATTATCATCAGCAATGCCAGCTCATCCCAGTTACCTTTACTCACGGCATTGATAAGTCCCATGGCGATCAGAAGGAACATGTAGGTCATGTCCTTAATTGAAATATCTTCTGTCCGGTATCGCAGCATTGAGAATACCGCAAAAAGACCAAATGCCGCCCCCATGCTCATCTCTACCTTATTTAACAGATAGGTGATCAGGAAAATGATCAGGTTGAATATAAAGAATGTAAATACGTTCTCCCGGCTCCGGTATATGGGAAAATAGATGAATCGAACCAGCACGATCACTGCAAGAAGATCGATCCCCAGCCGGATGAAAAACTTAGGCGATAATTTTTCAAACAGCGTAAACGCTGTTTCTGCGTTTTCAACATTAAGATCCTGCAGTAGCAGCATAAAGTATCCGGTTTATGTAATGTAATTGTTCTTTAAAATTGTTAATTCGCATAGGTTGAAAAAGACTGGTCACACCATAGCAATATTTACTGATGGCACCCTGGCGGATATGATGTTTTTTCATTAACCAGCTGAATTCCGATTTGCAGGAGCGACCTTGCTTTACTTCCGCAATTACCAGGTTATCCACCGAATGATGTGTCTCACCATTTCGGAATTCCAGTCCGTAATCCAGCGTCAGTCGTTCCTTGAAATCATGACTTACCAGCGTAATCCGTGAGTAATTCACCCAGAATTTTGCACGAAGCTCGGCTGCGCTGAGTGGAGTTTTCTGCATAAGCAGTTCCTGTGCTTTTCCCCGGATGCTATCGTCAGGTTCGTGCAAAACGCGGCTTTTGATGGTGCGGCCTTTATTATTCTTGAATTTTATTTCAAAAAAACTCAGGTTCGATTCCACGTATCTACGGAACCGAACTTTATAACGGTTCAGTCGACCGCAATAATGATGATTGTAAAGCTGGAAATTGTCTGTATCAAAATAAAGTGATTCATAACGGAACATACGTTTCCCGTTGATGTCGAGAATAAAATAATGGTTGCTCAGAATTTCCAGGAACTGTGGCAACTGTAAAGCCGTTAATACAAACTTGGTATCCATCCGGTCGAGAAGAGCCACATCGTCCATTTCAGCCAGTGTTACCGGTTTGAATTGCTGAAGATGTTTTTCAAAAATTACCATGATTTACTTTCGCTGAATTAATCGGCAGATCCTGTTTTATATGAATACTTTTTTACTGAAATCAATACTTCATTAGCATCGTAAACTTTCTTTTCTTTACGAAGTCCGTTATTATCGTAAGTAAACATCGATTTGGTAATCGTCTTACCCTTATCATCCAGCTCCAGTTCAAAGATCTTCTCACCCATGGTATCGTAACCATACTTGGTCCAGCTGAGTACTTTTCCGGAACCATCAGTTTTATGCTCGCTGAGTTTGTCGTTATTACTGTTGTATGTTATAACCAGTTTGGTCAGTAGCAAATCATTCTTATCATAATGACATTCCTGCGTAACTTCCCCGTTTTTATTATAAATCCTGGTTTCCTTTTTCTTGAAAGTTCCGTCATTATTAAATTCAATTTCTTCAATAACATTCCCATCCTTATCGAATTTAAGGTTCGATTCAACAAAAGTCATTTCTTTTCCATCACTGTATGTTGTAGTAGTAACAGTGGATCCTTTCAAATTGAATTTTTTGACTGTTTTCTTTCCCTGTGCGGAGACCTGGCTGGTCAGCAACAGGATGATCACAATAAAAAATGGCGCCCCCGGATAAATTGTTATCCCTTTCATTCCCTCAGTTCTTTTTTATGTGCAGTGTATCAACATCCACCGTTTGTTTCTTCTCAGTGATCTCCACAGGTATGGAAACAGCCAATTTGCCCGATAAAGTAGTATCATCGGAATATGCATACACGGAATAATTTCCTTCACGGAGATACTTGAATTCAAACCTTCCATCGGGACCTGTTCTTGTACGGTCGCCGAATGAAATATCATTTCCATATATGATGAAGACATCTTCATCGGCCCCGGGATATTCCCCCTGAATGATCAGCAACGACGCATTGTAATCAGTGACGTGAACATACCCGGTAATGGATGAGTTGCCTCCTTCTCCCGGATCTTTTTCACATCCTGCAAGGATGATAAACGAAGTGAACAACAATAATAAATTTCTCATAAACCAGTTTACAATCCCAATAGCTATCGGGATCAATTTCATTAAAAACCGGACCCGGCATTAGACCCGGTCCGGTTGTAGTTGTTTAAAGAACTTTCGTGATTATTCCGGGCTGTAAATAATCTTTATACTCTTACGGTATTTGCCGGCATTGAATTCAAGCAGGTAGA
Organism: Bacteroidia bacterium; assembly: GCA_025450095.1. The sequence goes on from JANWID010000296.1 coordinate 32,504, forward strand.
TTCCACTCTGCACGCTGCTGCTGCCAAGGTCGAGGTTCACCTGATATTTTCCGGGTGTCATAACAGTTCCGTGGTCATTAACCATCATCACTTCACTTCCCAGCAGAGAATATAGTTTGAGAGTTACCGGGAGGGTTTCGGGCAGGTAAAAATCTACGGTAGTGTTCTGCGAAAATACGGTAGGATATACATACACTGAAGGATTGGTTCCCGGAATTTCAGGTAGTGAAGAAGTTGAAATGAAATGCGCAACAATTGAGTCCGTGCTAGTCAGAGACAAATCAACATCCACAGCAGTCGGATTGGGATTGAACACCTGTGAATTTGAGGTCCAGTTTGTAAATACATGCAGGCTGTCAGGTGTTACAGTCAGGCTGGTATTGATATTACCGAAATAAGTTCCGGTCCATGGAAACTGTGTTATGTTTAATGAATTCAGTTGAATGGTTCCGGCTCCTGCAGGATCGGTATTCAATGTAACATCATAAGGACCTGTAAGACTGTAGCAGTTGATAAATCCATTCGCCAGGTTGTTGCACCGCTGCGAAATGAAATCGCGCATATCCTGGGCGTTATCATACCACTCCTGGTAGGTTCCATTCCAGCGTGTGGAGTGCATGGTCATTTCCGGTGATAGTAATGCAATGATGCTATCAAGTGTATTGAGCATATTATCACAGCTGAAAACCGTATTCCATAAATCGACCTGGCGGTTGATATAATATTGATCAAAATCAGGATTGGTGCGGAGATGATTCAGAAAAGCAATATGCCCTTCGGGATCGGAACTTCCGCTGAGACCTTCCACATTACACGGTGCAGCATTGGCAGTAGTATTGGGAATTCCGGTGTAGTTGATATAGTGCCCAAACGTAGCATCATTATCCCAAAGAATATAGCCCCATTTCAAATGTGTGCCGGTACTATCTAAACCTCTCCACCAGCCGGTATTGTAATTTAGCCAATCGGAGCAAACTGTAAAAGAGTTTACGATAACATAATCGACAAGACTGGTAGCATCATAGCGATCCATCACATATTGAAATTGTGTTGGGTTCGTCATGTTATACGACATGGCAGTGCTGTAAAAGCTATCCCAGGCATTGAGTGCAGTATTGCCTCCATATTCAGCCCAGGTATTGCCCCAGGTTTCTATATAGTATAGATTGTATTTATCCTGCCCGTAATAGTAATCAGTGTAATCGTGATCATCCGGATTGTCGCGTTGATCATACACGCCCCAGTAACTTCCGTTCAGGTAAACAACACATTTGCTTCCCCTGCGAACATCCAGATTCAATCCGCCGTCCTGTGCAAGGTTATGAATATAAGCATCACGCATGTGCGCGCTGCCTTCATTAGCGTTATTATGATCGGCCGGATAATTATCATCACCTGCTGCACGGAGGATAATCCGTTGATAATTGCTTCGTGGGGTATTCGGGAAAATTTGCTCTTCGATGGAATGATTGTAACCCATTTCATCACGAGATACAAAATCCAGGCTTCGCTGACTTAATACCCATGAATCCTGTCCATGCCGGTTGAATTCACCATAAGTTTTGGCAACCCTCACACCAGCTGTATCAAATAACTCAAAAGATCCTTTTGGATATATATTGCCATTACCGTTAGCGAGTGTAGTCAATTGTGATGCAGCAATGGAAACTACCGGTAACGTATGAGAAACATTTATAAAATAAGTTTCAAATTCGATAAAGCTCGGAAGGATTTCAGGATCTGTACTGATGGTAATCGCCTTTAATATTTTGGTAGCAGTGATGCTGATTGGAGTAGTATAAATAGAAGAAGAAGCAGTTGGAAGTGTTCCATCAAGCGTATAATGAATATCAGCATTGGGCTCATTGGTGGTTATCGCTACTGTAATTGCTCCGGGATAAAATCCAGCACCAAGACTAAAGTCAGGTCTGTCGGCGTAATCGGAATACGGGTTAGCGGTATTGTTTGTGGCGTTGGGCGTCGGGGATGTGAAAATGCTCCATACAGGAATTCCATTGAAAGTTCTGCCGATAGA
>JANWID010000297.1 GCA_025450095.1 Bacteroidia bacterium
CTAGTGTGGAGTATGCGGATTGCACCGTGCGAAAATCAGGTTCAAACGTGCCGTCATGGCAGCCGGGAATGGCACAGCGGACAGAAAAAATATTTTTATGAAGACCCATAATGGTATTCGGGTCAGGTTCGGGTGTATTTATTGTGTCGGTGTCATAGTCAATTCCATCATAGGGATTATCCGGTGTTTCAGTTTCTTTCTTACATCCTGAAAAATACAGGGCAATAACAACGGCTGCAAGAATTGTAAAGAAGGTTATTTTATTTACCTGTTTCATAGCCATCAGATAAAAGCGCTTTGTAAATCACAAGTATTAAAATTCCTTAGCAATCCGGTTGGGATATCTGTATCATAACCAAGGATGTTGGAAATAACAGGAATAATCTCAATGCTCTCACCTGATTGTGCAGTAATTTCCTGGTCCTGCACCACAACTGTATCAGGCCCAACGATAAGACAGAATATGTCACGGGCAGTCTGGTCACCTGTCTGGTCCACATTAGCAGTATGATCAAGGGCTTTTCTTCCATTAATATCCAGGATGGTATTGCCAGTAAGGTTACGTCCATGTTCCGGCGCTACGATCAGGATGGTATCGTTGGCCATGCCGGGTGTGCTCTGGATAGTATTCCAAAGGTGAGCAACCGAATAATCAGCTTTGCGTAAGTTGTTACAATATTGAGTAAAATTAGTATGACAAACATCCACATCCTGCATATTTACAACAACCAGTTCCGGTTTGAATTGCTTGATGATTTCTTCAGCAAAAAAGATGTTATACATATCGTTGTTCATGGATGATCCTGCTCCCCATGGATCATTATACTGGCCTGTAACGGCTTTGTTAAACGAATCGCTAATGTATTGCTGCAGCTGAAGTGTTTCGGCTTCTGTGTTCACAACACCGGCATCTCCGTCGAGGAATTTTTTCCTGAAATTGTAATCCATGAAGCTATGCATTTTACTGATAGCAGCCTGTTCCTGGCTTCCGAATACTTTCATATTGCCAAGCACATCATATCCATCTAAACTTATCAGCGAGGTAGGTGCAATAAAATTGGCTCCGTATTGGGCACCATACCCTGTATAATTACTGAAATTGAGAGCTGGATAGGGACCAAGCTGGTTTGATATCCACCAGGAATTTAAAGCGGTTTTAGTCGGGGAATTGTGTTTCCTGTAATATTCAAATACGGTTGGATTTGCAGGATGATCCTTGATGTTGAGGTCTGCCGTCGTATATACTCCCGTTATTGCGCAGGTGTGCCCGTTGTAATGCCCGGTAGGTCCTTCCCTGTATTTGAAATTCTTATAGAGCGTACCATATTCCTGGAGCCTTTTGGGAAGCGGATTTAAAGGAAGGGTATCCACTTGTGAAGCAATATCAGGTGTGAGGCTTTCATTTCCTTTCAGCACACACTTCATCAGGTTGCCTTCAGCTTTCTGAACGGATTCCAGGTTACGGACTCCTCCTGCATACAGGCAGAAAACGACGTGGTTGGCTTTTCTTGCACCGGATGCTGCAAACAACCTTCCGGATGGAAGAATATAAGGCATGGCAAAAGCACCTGCTGCAGCCATACCCGTCTTTTTTATAAAGTCTCTCCTGTTTGTCATGTCAGTTTTTTTTGATCTTCTTCAATAATACCGGTATTCAGTTGCTGTCATCATGGAATAATATACATCCTCGGCTTTGACGTTGTTGTCTGCCTGAATAAGATTAACCAGGTAGTACTTTTCAAATTCATCGGGAAGCCGGTTGAAGAATTTTTTATAAGAAGAAGAAATAAATACAGGGATATCATTCCGCATTACCTGGTCGTCGGGGATAATGACTGTGGAATCAGTCAGAAAATTCCTGATGATACGGTCCTCAATCAGCTTTTTATCGCCGAATGAAGTATATGCGATATTCAGTTTGAATAACTTGTCCTGTGAAATGGTGGTGCCGAAAAGATCTGAATAGGCTATGGAAATAAACTCCGTTGTGGTTTTGACATTTTGCTTTTCACCACTTTGCGGTGAAACCTGCTGCGTGTTCACATCATATACGAATGATTTTTCCTTTGAGCATCCTGCAAGCAGGAGTGCAGTAAGGAAAAAAAGAAGTGAAGTGTGAATTTTTTTCATGGTTTGAATACTTTTTTCAGAGGCCAATGTATTCATTGGATGACAGGATGTCTTTTTGCATTTGCTGGTAATCGCCGGTTGAGATATATTGTTGCGTGGCAGTTCCCATTTCCACAGAGTTCGGTTCGCGAAACAAGTACCTCTTATAATATAACCTTACCTGGCCTTCATAATAATCATTGGATGAAAAAAAGATCTGAATAAGATCATTTTTTGATGTGCCTGATTGCAGGAACAGGTTGGCGCTTCCGCCATCTACCATTTTGATTCCCTCTGTGAGTTCATTGTCGGTGGGATACCTGTCGAGGAAATGCTGGAAAAGCGAGACAACATAATTGAGCGAGCCCATGTTGATCTGATCGTAGAAGTAATTATTGCAGCATCGCTTAAAAAGTCCAATTTCATTGATCGTATCCATCTCCAGGTCAACTGAAATAACCTGCATTAGCATCAGCCTGTTGATTTCACCCTGCAAAAGGTCCCAGCTTGCAATATAGGTTGAATCAGCGAGGAGGGTAGTGAAAACAGCAATGTACAAAGTGATCTCTGTGGTGTCGAGGTTGTTCAGCAATTCAATTTTTGCTTTTTCATAAAGATTTACCTTGTATTCATAATTATCAAAAACATCGTCCAGGAATTGTTGCCTGCTGGAAGCAGAAAGGTTATTCTGAGAAAGCAGATTTTTGCCACTATTGAATTCTGCATCAGATGCTTTCCGGCCAAGGACGCTGATGTAAACTTTATTCACATAGTTTTCAATCACAACAGATGAAACCGTTCCATCCGGTGGTGGCTGGTTTCCGCTGATGGTTTCTTCCTCGTATTTTTTACACGAACTGATAAGTACAACTGCAAGCAAAAAAAGAAAATGTATTTTTTTCATTTTGGAGAAATGCTGGTAAGGACAAGTCATTCCTATTGATTAGTGGTGCTAAATTTAGGTAAAAGAACGAATCCATTCAATCCTTATTGGATTTTTTTTCAACATCTTATGTAAATAAAACGAGCGAGCAGGTCATCAGCATTTTCTTAAACCGTCATTATTAAAAAATTGTTAATAAAATATCAGGAATCGGTCGGAGATGCTTCATTATTGAATAAATTTACATTCCTCAAAAAGCGTATATGATGATTGATTCCATGCGTCACCAGGGCATGCGTAAAAAGCTGGTGCAAGAAATTAAGCACAAGGGAATTGCAGACGATAAAGTGCTTGAAGCCATTGCAAGGACTCCCAGGCATGTGTTTATGGATAATGCTTTTCTTGAATTTGCTTACCAGGATAAAGCTTTTCCGATAGGTTCCGGGCAGACGATCTCCCAGCCTTATACAGTTGCTTATCAAACCCAGCTCCTGCTATTGAATAAGGGGGAGAAGGTGCTTGAAATCGGTACAGGATCGGGTTATCAGACAGCAGTGCTGTGTGAAATGGGTGTAAAAGTTTATTCTATTGAAAGACACCGGGAATTATACGAAAAAACCAAGGGGCTGCTTGGCAGTATGAACTATCATCCAAAGCTTTTTTTCGGAGATGGATTTAACGGCCAGCCTTCTTTTGCACCATTCGATAAAATACTGATCACCTGTGGCGCCCCTGATGTTCCCGAAGGCCTCCTGAAGCAGCTCAAAACCGGTGGAATCATGGTGGTGCCCATCGGTGTGAAAGAGCAGGTGATGTATACCATTCTGAAAAAAAGTGATACGGAATTCGAGAAAATCGAACTCGACCGATTCCGGTTTGTTCCGATGCTTGAAAAAAAGGTGAGGTAACAATGTTTTGACAAAGCAATGCACGATTAAAATAAAAAATCTATGCGTGGTCCATTAAATCAGCAGCCTGACTTGTTTTGACACATTGACTGGCCAGAAGAAGAGAAAAAATTCCCCGTGCAAATCAGGAGATCCGGTTTTTCCAACATTGCGGTTATTTATTTTGCGATGATAATTTTTTTTGATTGAACAGAATCAAAAGACACCACCTGTACAAAATAAACTCCTGCCGTCAGTTGCTTTGCATCAAGCGTCAGATTTCGTTTTTTGAAATCCTTAACTTCATAGACAACTTTACCTGTCATTGAAACAATTCTTATATCTGCTCCATAGATATATTGAGGAAGTGATATTGTCATGATGCTGCCGGATGGATTCGGATAAACCGAAAAATCGTCTGTCTTAAAATCATTTTCGATCCCGGTGGTTGAATATCCTAATTTGGCAAAAAAGATTTCAGAAGCACTCTGAAAGCCATTGTTCACCAATGAAAAAGTTCCAATATTAAATGTGGGGCTTGCAAAATTGCCGGCCAGGTAAATATTTCCAAATCCATCTTTTGACAATGCTATGGCATCATCATCATCAGTGCCTGACAATTTCTGAGCCCATAAAAAATTACCCGAACTGTCCAATTTAGTAAGGAAAACATCGAAATTTAATCCGGTTGTCAGATAATGAATAGATGGTCCCGGATCGAAATCAACGGACTGGTTAAAATTGCCTGTTAAGTAAATACTGCCAACATCATCAATCAGAAGAGATTGTCCTCGTGAAACACCCGGGTTGAACATTCCCTTTGCTGTAACCAGCTGACCATAAGTATTAAATTCCGAAATAAAAGCTCCATCACTTTGCATCGTTGACAAATTGAACACACTAAATGAATCAGGATCAAAGTCAACGGTATTGTAGATCCAACCGGTGGAATACACATTGTTATACCTATCCAGAGTAATGCCGAACCCATAATCATTCTCAGTACTCCCAAATGAATGAGCCCATAAAAAATTGCCCATGCTATCCAACTTACAATTGAATAAATCTACCATACCATTTGATGGTTGTAGATAAACACCAGTCCCGGGATCAAAATCGGCAAGTCCATTGAAATGACCATTTACGTAAACATTTTCAGATGAATCAACAGCAATTGAATTCGCTCCCCCACCCCCATTAACACCTGCAACACCAATATTTTTCACCCAGATAAATTTACCGGAAGAATCAAGTTTATAAATAAAAGGATCATAACCTGTTGGTACAAGGTTGAACACACCCGTATCCGGATCAAAATCAACCATACCCTGAAATCCACCAGATATATAAATATTGTTACTTTGACCAAGTGTCATCCCAATAGGTACCGGACCTCCACCTGTTTTTCCTATTGTTTTTACCCAAATAAAATCCCCCAAATTATCTAACTTCAATACAAAAAGGGCCACATTGCTTGATGTAATATTGAATGTATCTATGGGATCAGGATCAAAATCCACTGTATGATGAAAGGTCCCGGCAACAAAAATATTCCCTGCCTGGTCAACTGCAATGCATCGTCCAAAATCGTATTGTAACCCGCCAATTCTTTTTGCCCACAAAAA
>JANWID010000298.1 GCA_025450095.1 Bacteroidia bacterium
ACCGGCAAATTATGCAGGCGGAAACACTCCTTTTACCAATATTGATTTTTCTGACTGCGGCAATGTACTCCAGCGTTGGCCATGGAGGTGCAAGTGGTTATCTCGCGATCATGAGCTTGTTTCATGTAGTTCCTGAAACAATGCGACCATCGGCACTGCTGTTGAATATTTTTGTTGCCGGTATAGCCTGGTTCCAATATTCACGAAAAGTGGAAGCGGATAAAAAATTAATGATATGGCTTCTTGCGGGAAGTATTCCTGCAGCTTTCATCGGATCCGGAATCAGGTTGGACGATCACCTGTACAAAATTATCCTTGGCATCCTGCTGATGTTTCCCGCGGTGCGATTGATTGGAATTTTCCCAAAAGATAAAGGAACACTGCGCAAGCCTGTTTACCCTTTGGCATTCATTGCAGGTGTAGTAATCGGCCTACTCAGCGGTATGATCGGAATTGGCGGAGGAATATTATTAAGTCCATTGCTGATCCTGTTACAATGGTCCGATATTCGTCAAACAGCACTGATGTCATCCATTTTTATTTTCCTGAATTCCATAGCAGGAATGGCAGGCATTGTCAGTATCGGAGTATTTCCCGGCTCAATTTTGTACCTTTGGATAGCCGTGGCTGTGGGTGGCGGACTACTCGGTGCCTGGCTCGGCAGCCATCGGCTTACACCACCGGTTCTGAAACGCATACTGGGTGTGGTTATACTTATTGCTGGTGGAAAACTGATGTTTTTTTAGTAGAGGAGAAGAGGTTCATGAAAATCAGAAACGATATTACCGCATTTATCCTGGCCGGAGGTAAAAGTTCACGGATGGGAACCGATAAGGGGTTGCTGCCTTTCCAGGGAAAACCCATGATACAATACATCATTGAAGTTTTACAACAACAGTTTTCTTCCATACAAATAATTTCAAACGTTTCCGGATATACGAAGTTTGGATTTCCTGTAATTTCCGACCTTATTAAAGATACAGGACCTATTGGCGGCATTTATACCGGTTTGATGCAATCATCAACGGACTGGAATTTTTTCACAGCATGTGATATGCCATTCCTGGAAATTTCCGTTATAGAAAAACTTACAGCTTCAACCGGTAATTTCGATTGCGTTGTGGCAACTGTTGAACTACAACCAGAACCATTATGTGCATTGTACAACAAATCCTGTATACCAGTAATCAATGAAATGATTTCTCAAAAAAATTACAAGTTGCAGGATTTACTGGGAAGGCTGCGAATTACAACAATTAATTTTAATATCAATCCGAACAACAAATCAAATCCGTTCCGCAACCTGAATACCATGAAAGAATTCAATTTATCAGAAAAGCATGAAGGGTGATTTATCCCGGTACAACCGGCAAATTATTTTAAATGAAATTGGAGAAGCCGGACAGGAAAAGCTTCGCACTGCGTCGGTGCTTGTTGTAGGAGCAGGCGGCCTGGGTTGTCCGGCTTTGCAATATCTTGCCGGATCAGGTATTGGAACAATTGGAATCATGGATTTTGATGCTGTGGATCTTTCCAATCTGCACCGTCAACCGCTTTTCAGGGAATCCGATACCGGAAAGAACAAGGCACTTTGCGCTGCAGATCGTCTTTCGGAATTAAATTCAGGCATTTCAATCATCCCGATAGAAGCTCAACTAACTACGTTGAATATACGAAGTGTCATTTCATCTTACGATATCATTATAGACGGAACCGATTCCCTGGCAGCACGCTACCTCATCAACGACGCATGTGTGCTTTTGAACAAGCCATTTATTTTCGGAGCACTTCACCGTTACAGCGGGCAGGTTTCCGTTTTTAATTACTCAGAAAAAGACGGTCGCCTGGGACCCGGTTATCGTGATGTATTTCCGTTTCCCCCTAAAGGGGCAATGGCTAATTGCGAATCGGCAGGTGTGCTTGGACCGTTAGCCGGAATAATCGGATCTATCCAGGCAACAGAAGCAATCAAAATAATCACCGGCCTTGGTGATGTTTCTTCAGGAATCATGCTTCAACTTGATGTTACCAGCTGGCATTTCATGAAATGGAAGTTACCATCCAGTGTTCCGAAAGATATCATTGCACCACAAAGCTGGGCAGAACTCGAAGCATTTGATTACGATAAATTTGTAAATAACCCGTTACCTGAACAAGGATTTAGTCAGGATGATTGGGACAATCTCATAACCGGGAATGAACAATTCCAACTTCTTGATGTCAGGGAAACCTGGGAAGCAGAAGAGGATCCGGTGCCGGGCGCAACGAATATTCCCGTATCTTTAATAGAGCAAGAAATAACTTCTGTTAACCCGCTTTTAAGAGTCCTTGTGTTTTGCAATTCCGGTCAGCGAAGCAGGATTGCAATGACACTACTCAGGGAACGTGGTTTTCAGCATGTTTATCACCTTGAAGGAGGTCTGAAAAAATGGAAAAAGCATATTCTGAACCCGGCACACGGAGGCCAAAGCCAGCCAAAAGTGTTTTTGTAGAAGGCCCGGTTTCTACTGATAAAATCGCTCAAAGTATTGAAAAACACAACACTATGCATGAAATCGGGGCGCATTCGATCTTCCTCGGACAGGTCCGGGCCGATGTTCATGATGGTAAACGGGTCGCGGCAATAGATTACAGCAGCTATTCAGAGATGGCCGAATTGATTTTCCATGAGATACGTGAGGAAACATTTTCGAATTTTCAGTTATCTTGCATGCACATTTACCACAGTTTGGGCAGGGTACCCACGGGAGGTATTTCACTATTTGTATTTACTTCAGCAAAACACCGCGACGTTGCACAGGAAGCCTGCCGGTTTGTAGTAGAGGCAATCAAAAGCCGCGCTCCGGTATGGGGAAAAGAAATTTTTGACGACAATACACACCACTGGAAACAAAATAAATAACATTTTATGATCACTACCGAGTCATTAACGGACCTTGAAATTGCGACCCAGGCCGAAATCCGTCCCATCACGGAAATTGCGCGCCGGTTGAATATTAGTCCCGATCAACTGGAACAATTCGGCAGATACAAAGCCAAACTACCTCTTTCATTAATTGATGATAAGAAAGTTGCGTCGCATAATCTAGTATTGGTTTCTGCAGTTAGCCCGACACCAGCAGGTGAAGGAAAAACTACCGTATCGATCGGGTTGACCGACGGACTTAATAAAATCGGAAAAAATGCCATGGTGGTTCTTCGTGAACCATCCCTTGGGCCGGTTTTCGGTATGAAAGGCGGTGCTGCAGGAGGCGGATATTCACAGGTGATCCCAATGGTAGATATCAACCTTCATTTTACAGGTGATTTTTCTGCTATTGAAAAAGCAAACAATTTACTTTCAGCATTGATCGATAACAACCTGCAAAGCAAAACACGGAATCTCAATATTGATCCGCGAACGATTGTTTGGAAACGTGTCATGGATATGAACGATCGTGCATTGCGTCATATCATCATCGGCATCGGCGGTAGTGCGAACGGTATTCCCCGTGAAGACGGATTTAATATTACAGCTGCATCCGAAGTGATGGCGATCATTTGTCTTTCACTCGATTTTGATGATCTCAAGAAACGTCTCGGAAATATTTTTATCGGGTACACATACGACAAGAAACCGGTTTATGCTCGTGACCTTCGCGCAGAAGGAGCCATGGCTCTTTTGTTACGTGATGCGATCAAGCCGAATCTCGTGCAGACATTAGAAGGAAATCCCGCGATCATTCACGGAGGACCATTTGCTAATATTGCACAGGGCACCAATTCAATTATTGCTACCAAAACCGGTTTATCACTTTGTGATTATGTTGTGACCGAAGCTGGTTTTGGTGCAGATCTCGGAGCAGAAAAGTTTTTGGATATCAAGTGTGTCGCCGGAAATCTGAAACCAAAAGCACTGGTATTGGTTGTAACAGTAAGAGCGCTCCGGCATCATGGTGGTGCGAAGAAAGAAGAATACAATACTCCGAATATGGAATATGTTGAAAGAGGAATTAGTAACCTGGCGAAACATATTGAGAACTGCAAAAAATTCGGTCTTACGCCGGTTGTTGCCATCAATAGTTTCTATTCAGATTCAGATCCGGAAGTAAACTTTATCATTAGTGAATGTGCAGCAATGGGTGTTCAGGCAGTGGTATCGAAAGGTTGGGGACAAGGGGGTGAAGGAACTCGTGATCTTGCCCAGGCTGTTGCCGATATCGTTGATAGTGGAACCAACAACTATCATCCGTTATACGACTGGAATCTTCCATTGGAAGAAAAAATCAATAAAATAGCAACTGAAATATACGGTGCAACGGAAGTAACTTATACTTCAAAAGCAAAATCACAATTGAAGGATTTTATAAAGCTGGGATATAACAACCTTCCGGTATGCATTGCAAAAACGCAAAAATCATTTTCCGATAATGAAAATAAAATCGGCAGGCCGGTAAACTTTTCAGTCAATGTGCGGGAGTTCGAACTTGCAGCAGGTGCAGGATTTGTAGTTCCCATATTGGGTGAAATGATGCGAATGCCGGGCCTTCCCGCTGTACCGGCTTCCGAGGGTATGGACATCGATAACGAAGGAAATATCATAGGCCTTTCCTGATTACTGTTGTCACATACTACTATCGGGATATTTAAATACGATTCAAAGTGACAATTTCACATTTCACCGGACTTCATTTCAGCAATGGACATTTTTCCACGGTGAACGACGTGCTTTCTGTTGAAGAATCACTTTCAATCTCTATTAACGGGGAACCATTCACAGTCACCATGCGGACGCCCGGTGCGGAACAGGAGCTAATAACAGGACTTCTATTTACTGAAGAAGTTTACAGGGATACTTCGATACTTCCAGTCATGGAAATTTTAAATACTAACGGCAAGGGACATATTACATCAGTGAATGTTAAATTACCTCCTGATAAATTGTTAAAGGATTTCGCGGGAAACCGCAACATAATTTCAGCCTCTTCATGTGGCCTGTGCGGGCGAACTTCGTTTGAAGATACTTTATCGAAACAAAAAGTAGCTGCATCCGGGATTATGGATCCTTCGTTTGTGACTGAAATGTTTAATAACATGTCGCAACACCAGGCTGATTTCCAGAAATCGGGAGGAGTTCATGCTTCGGCTGCGTTTACGATTAAAGGAGAACTATTAGAAATCAGGGAAGATATTGGCAGACACAATGCAGTTGATAAAGTTATTGGCGGACTGATTTTAAACGGAAGATTGAATGAAGCAGCCTGCCTGACAGTAAGCGGCCGCGTAAGTTATGAGATCGTTAACAAGGCCCAGTCGGCGGGAATATCATTTCTGTGTTCGGTTTCTGCACCATCTTCAATGGCAGTCGAGCTGGCTGAAGCTGCCGGCATAACGCTGATGGCTTTCTGCCGCAATAACAGGCTTACAGTATATTCTCATCCTGAAAAAGTGGAACAACAAATTGCATCCGATAGCAATCGGATTCCGGTTAAGCATTAAATTATGTCAAAAAATTTAAGTGAACTGTCAGGGAGGAAAGGATTAACAAAAAATCTTTTCGAAGAGCTGGGGAAAGCTGCCGCAGAAACCGGAACTCCATCAGAAGAATCTATGGATCGGCTTCGTGAAGAATTCCTGGTTGGAAGATCATCGGTTTACGGCACAGTTTCATTTTATGATTTCCTCAGACCAGAACACCAGGGAAAAAAAGTTTATGTGTGCAATGGCAGTGCATGTTTAACTGCAGGAACACAGCCTGCATTAATTCAAAAACTCGGCAATCACTTTTCGAAAAATGAAATTGGTGAAATGTGCTGCCTGGGACGTTGTCACGAAAACAGTTCATTTCATATCAATGGCCATAATTATTCAGGGAATGATATTGATTATATTAATGATATCCGGAAACAGACCAGGAATACGGGTGAAAAATACCATGTAGGAAGTATCGGCAAAGCGATACTGACAACGACATATGCAGATGTTGAAACATATTATTCCATTTTTACAGGATGCCTGAAACGCGATCCAATGGAGTTATTGAGTGAATTAAAATTATCTGGTTTACGTGGACGTGGTGGAGCAGGATTTTCGATGGCATTCAAACTGGAATCATGCAGGAATACAAAGAGCAATGAAAAGTTTATAGTCTGCAATGCCGATGAAGGTGATCCGGGTGCTTATTCCGACCGGTACATTATGGAAGAAAGACCGCATGCGCTTTTAATGGGCATGATGATCACCGGATTCATTACAGGAGCTTCTTACGGTGTGGTATATATCCGGGGCGAATATCCGGAATCTGTTACCATAATTACAGAAGCGATCGAACACCTCAGAACACTTCAGTTGTTGGGAAAAAATATTAACGGTTCCGGTTTCGATTTCGAATTCAAGGTTATCAAAGCACAGGGAGCTTATATCTGCGGAGAAGAAACCGCGTTACTTTCATCTATTGAAGGACAACGTCCCGAAGTGCGTACCCGACCTCCATACCCAACACAACAGGGATTATTTAACAGACCTACAGTCGTTAATAATGTGGAAACACTGGCGAACCTGCCCTTTGTCATGGAGAACGGCGGCGCTGCATTTGCTGCAGTGGGAACAACCAAATCAACAGGAACCAAACTTATTTCACTCGACGGGTATTTCAAACGTCCGGGGATATATGAAGTAGATAGGGGTACTCCGCTTCGTCGTGTTGTGGATGAACTTGGAGGAGGGTTTACAGAACCGGTAAAAGCGCTTCATATTGGCGGACCACTTGGTGGATTGGTTCCAATTCATAAGATCGATAGCCTGACTGTTGATTTTGATTCTTTCGCGAAAGAAGGATTTTTACTCGGACACGCTTCGGTAGTTTGTCTCCCGGAAAAATTTCCATTGCTCGCATACCTGGAACATTTATTCCGTTTCACAGCGCACGAAAGCTGCGGCAAATGTTTCCCATGCAGGATCGGTTCCACAAGAGGGTACGAAATGATTGAGAAAGCCCGCACAACGGAATACAGGCTTGACCGGCAATTGTTGAACGATCTGCTGGAGACTATGGAAACAGGATCACTTTGCGCACTTGGCGGCGGTGTTTCGCTTCCAATTAAAAATGCACTAACCTATTTTGATACCGAGCTGAAACCATATTTCAGTGCGGGGAATAATCATATTAACAAAACTGTTTAAAGAATTGCCATGATAAGCAGACCTGTTGTAGCAGAACCCAAAGTCGGTGAGAAATCACTTACTTTAAATGGCACGGATAAAATCGCTTTCATTAATGATAAAGCATACCCGGTTCATGAAGGAGATACAATATTAAGTTTCGTCCGCAGAAATTTCGGGAAAGATTTTGTTCCCACGCTTTGTGATGCTCCTAACCTGGAACCATTTGGTGCGTGTCGTGTTTGTAGTGTGGATGTCGCACTCAGTGCCGGAGGACCGGCGAAGGTACAAGCATCGTGTCATACTCCGGTGTTACTGAATTCATATATCTATACCGATTCGGACCGGATAAAACGGTTACGTAAAAATATTATTGAACTTGTGCTCACCGATCACCCGTTAGATTGCCTTACCTGCGAAGTCAATAATAACTGTGAATTGCAGACGGTAGCTGCACGTGTCGGAATCAGAGATGTTCGTTACCCGGAAGGGAAAAACCATCTGGATACGAAGAAAGATCTCAGTCATCCATACATGACTTCAGATCTATCCAAGTGTATAAATTGTGGCCGGTGTGTGAGGGCATGTGATGAAGTGCAGGGAGAGATGGTGTTAAGCATGGCCGGAAGAGGATTTGATAGTCACATTATAAAAAGTTTTAATAATAATTTTTTCGAATCCGATTGTGTGAGCTGTGGTGCGTGTGCACAGGCTTGTCCCACTTCAGCCATCAGTGATGTTTTCGAATCGAAATCAATTTCTTATGATGAAAAAATAAGAACAGTTTGTACTTATTGTGGTGTGGGATGCAATCTTGAAGTTGCCGTTGTGAATGGGAAAGTGAAATCCATCCAGGCTCCTTATGATGCTGAAGTAAACGAAGGGCATACCTGCCTGAAAGGAAGGTTTGCGTTTTCTTTTTACAATCATCCCGAAAGGTTACGTACTCCGCTTATTAAACGCAATGGTGAATTTCAGCCCGCCCCATGGGAAGAAGCATATGATTTTATTACAGAACGCCTGATTGCAATTAAAAAGCAGCATGGACCTGATTCTATCGGAGGTATTTCATCAGCACGTTGTACCAACGAAGAAAATTACCTGATGCAGAAATTTATCAGGGCGGTAATCGGTACCAATAATATCGACAGTTGTGCAAGAGTTTGTCATTCACCAACAGCATTGGGAATGCAACGGACATTTGGTACCGGTGCAGCAACCAATTCTATTGTGGATCTGAAGTACACAGATTGTATCATGGTAATCGGAGCAAACCCAACCGATGCACACCCGGTAACCGGAGCACGCCTGAAGCAATTTGCGATGAAGGGCAAACCAACAATAGTTATTGATCCGAGAAGAACAGAACTGGCCCGTTATGCTACCGTTCATTTACAATTGCGCCCGGGCACCAATGTGGCCATGCTGAACATGATGTTATATTATATTGTGTCAGAAAAACTCGAGGATAAATCTTTTATTGAGAATAGAACGGAAGGGTATGAAGATTTCCGGAAACATATTCTGAACCAGGATATGGATGAACTGGAAAAAATCACCGGAGTCGACAAGCAATTAGTTCGTAAGGCCGCCATGTTATATGCGAATGCTCCCAATGCCATGTCGTTCCATGGACTTGGAGTCACCGAACATTCACAGGGAACATACACTGTAATGTTGATTGCGGATCTGGCCATGATCACCGGCAATATTGGAAGAAGGGGAGTAGGTGTAAATCCATTGCGCGGACAAAATAACGTGCAGGGAGCA
>JANWID010000299.1 GCA_025450095.1 Bacteroidia bacterium
AAATTGTTTTTTCCACGGTTGTTTTCCGTTCTTTCCTTCGCCGGTTTCCAGTGGCAAAACGCTGGAGACCTTGCCTGTGATTTCTAATGCCATCTTTCTTACTTTTTAAATGAGAATTATTTTATGATTGCAAGATAGCCATTTCCGCGATAATTCGTTCAAGTTGTTGGAAAATAAACGTTTATAAACGTTTAATAAGAGATATAATCTTCATTTTCAATAAATTTGAATTTAAAAAATTCCTTTTCACCCACATAATAAACGGCTCATGTTAACGCTTATTTTTGGCGCATGAAGTTTATCATATTCATCTTCCTGGGAATTGCAACTACCTGGTATACGAATGCCTTTTGCCAGACGCAACGGAAAGGAAGCATGAAAAAGCCTTTTGTGTTTTCAGAACAGTTTAAACACAGTGTGGGGGCGGGAGTGTCGCTCTACAGTCTTGACAAAAAACAGGAACCGGTTTATCATATTGATTACAACCCAACATTAAGTCTTACCAGGGCCTGGTCCGATTTTTCAATTTCTGTAGGCACTCACATTTCAGCCGGGTATCATTTTGAATCAGATGCGGATACACTTGCTTTTTCATATGTCCGGCTTCCGTTACTTGCTGAAATGAATTTCGGACATAATGCATCCAAAGATTTTTACAATGACCTGGGATGGTTCATTGGCGGCGGGTATGCATATCATTTGTTCCGTGAAGAATGGCATCATGCACCAGTTGCAACGATTGGAATAAGGACCTTTATTTTCGGTCCGTCATTTACATTCCGTTACATCCGTTATTTTGCTACCGGAGACGATGACCGTTCCTTAAATTCCATTTCCCTGATGTTAAACCTTGGGAAATATTTTGAACAGGTTAAATTGAACAATAAAATAAGCAGGTTTAAATAACCTGTCGTAAATTATCAAAGCAATTCTACCGATTTCTGAATAAAACGAGTGAGCTCTTCTCCCTTCAGCAGATTTTGAGAAAGAAGGGCCAGGTCAATGGCCTGTTTCATTTTAACAGATTGTAAAGCATCTTCCTTTTCGAGCAAAATCCTGTTCATCAGGGGATGGTTTGTGTTGATGATCACGTTGAAATTTTCTTTCATATCTCCCATAAAAGAGAACTGTCCCCCGGCAGCAGACATTTCTTTCATGCGCCTCATGAATTCTGGTCGTGTAATGATCACAGGCTGATCGGAAGGTTGCAGGTGTTCTAATACTACCGCATATTGTTCTTTCGGAACATTGGTTTCTGCAAGCTTCTTAATGATTTCCTGCTGATCGGAAGTTAACAGGGAAGTGGAACTGTCATCTTTTACAATCAACTTGTCAATTGTATCAGCATCCACACGAACGAATGATGTTTTATCCAACTTCATTTCCATGTGATTCAGGAAATGCGAATCGAGGGGACCATCCAATGACAGGATATCATACGCCCGGCTTTTCGCAGCATCAATAAAGCTATGCTGATCTTCCGGGTTGGAAGTATACAGGTAAACAAGCTTTCCATCCTTATCGGTCTGGAGCGGCGTGACTTTATCTCTGTATTCATCAAGGGTGAAAAATTTATTTTCAATATTCTTGAGAAGGCAGAACTTAATTGCTTTCTCATAAAACTTCTCTTCGCTGATCATCCCGTATTTGATGAAGATTCCAATATCATCCCACTTCGATTCAAAATCATTCCGGTTCTCTTTAAAGATTTCTTCCAGCCTGTCGGCAACTTTTTTGGTGATATGTGCGCTTATCTTCTTTACGTTGGCATCGCTTTGCAAATAACTCCTGGAAACATTAAGCGGGATGTCAGGAGAATCGATAACTCCATGCATGAGCATCAGGAAATCAGGAACAATACCTTCAACTGAATCGGTAACAAATACCTGGTTGGAATAAAGCTGTATCCTGTTTTTCTGGGGCTCGATGTTTTTCTTAAGCTTGGGAAAATATAAAATGCCGGTAAGATTAAACGGATAATCGACATTAAGATGAATGTGAAATAGCGGGTCTTCTGAAAATGGATAAAGCTCTTTATAAAAAGAAAGATAATCTTCCGGTTTAAGATCAGCGGGTTTTTTTGTCCAAGCAGGTTGTGTGTTATTTATTTTTTTTTCTTCAAACATTATTTCCACAGGAAGAAACTTACAATACTTGTTCAGCAGTCCGGAAATCCTGGCGCTCTCCAGGAATTCGGTGGAGTCTTCATTGATATGCAGAATAATGTCGGTGCCTCTCTGTTCCCGGGTTGTGTCTGAGATCGTATAAGCGGGACTGCCATCACATTCCCATTTCACCGCTTTACCGGCTTCTGTTTCCTTCCACGATCGGGTCACGATTTCCACTTTGGATGCAACCATGAATGCGGAATAAAACCCAAGACCGAAATGACCGATTATTGCACCGGATTCCATTTTGTCCTTGTATTTGGTCACGAATTCCTCGGCTCCTGAAAAAGCGATCTGGTTGATGTACCGGTCAATTTCTTCTGCAGTCATCCCAACCCCGTTATCGGAAACAGTTAGGGTTTTTGCTTCTTTATCAATGGAAACAGTAACCTGGAGAGTTCCGGTTTCACCTTTAAATTCTCCGGCTATTGCAAGAGTTTTAATTTTTTGGGATGCATCTACTGCATTGGAAACCAATTCTCTAAGAAAAATTTCGTGATCCGAATAAAGAAATTTCTTGATGATTGGAAAAATATTTTCCGTTTGAACGTTGATTTTACCGGTGGACATAATTTTATAATTTTAAAAATTGGGAATGCAAAAATAGTGAGGAATGTCCATATTTCTTAATCACTTTGTGAAATTGAATGTTTACAGAAATGCCGGGATTGAAATGATTGCTGACAGCTAACACTAAATATTCATTTCCGTACATTGCACCATGCAAAATCAGTCTTTTGACTCCATAATAATTGGATCCGGTGCAGGTGGGTTGGCAGCAGCAATATGCCTTTCGCGTGCAGGGAAAAAAGTTTTGGTATTGGAACAACATGATGTTCCCGGTGGATGGTGTCACAGTTTTCAATTGAACGGGCATCGGTTCAGTCCGGGAGTGCATTACATCGGATTAATTGAGGAAGGACAATCCACTAATCTTCTTTACCGTGGCCTCGGAGTTGCAAACGACCTGGTATTTTTCAGAATGAATCCCAAAGCCTATGAACATTGTGTAATAGGTAATGAACGAATCGATTTACCGGCCGGGATTGATAACCTGGAAAAAACATTATCGGAAAGATTCCCGGCAGAGCGTAAAAATATTAACCGTTATCTGTTAGTGGTTCGCAATGTAAACAGCCAGTTGCAGCTTATAAGTAAGATGAAAACATTCTGGGATCATATCACTATTCCATACCGGACCAGGCATATGGGAAAATATGGTCTTTTCAGCCTAAGAAGAGTTATTAACTGGTATCTGAAAGATCCTTTGTTAAAAGCTGTGTTAAATGTTCAGTGTGGTGATCATGGTGTGCCGCCTGCCTTTGCAAGCTTTCCTGTTCATTGTGCTGTGATGGGACATTATTTTGAAGGTGCAGGATACCCGATGGGAGGTGGTGCAGGAATTGTTAAAGCGATGACAAATGCAGTTAAGAAATACCAGGGAGAAATACGAACGAAACAACGGGTATCAAAAATTATTGTGGAGAACAAATGCGCAGTAGGAGTTGAAATGATGGATGGCAGTAAAATTTATGCAAGGCATATTATTTCCAATGCCGATCCTTCCGTAACTTACTTTGATCTCATCGGAAGGGAAAATATCAGCCGAAAGCTAGCAAAGCGACTTGATAAAATAAAATACTCAGTTACATCGTTGATCCTGTTTCTGACTCTTGAAATGGATGTTAAAGCTGCAGGGTTCGATTCCGGTAATATCTGGCAATTACGTGATCCGGATATTGACGCGGTATACAAGGATCTGATCAGTAATGATGCTGCGCAAGGCGATGAATTTCCTGCAGTTTTTATTAGTTGTACCACACTAAAAGATCCTACCAGTTTCAACAACCGTCATCATTGCATTGAAATGGTTACATTTATCAGTTATGATTGCTTCCGGCAATTCAACTCAATGGCCGATTATCACGGTCCGGCATATACGGAATTTAAGGAACGAATCGTTTTCAAGATGCTGAACAATCTTGAAAAAGTTCTCCCGGGCGCAAAATCAAATATCGTTCATGTTGAACTGGGCACACCCAAGACCAATGAATTTTACATCAATTCCACGGAGGGGAATGCGTATGGTACTGAAAAAACACTTTTACAGATTGGCCCGTTTGGATTCAGTAATAAATCAGAAATTAAGAACCTATACTTATGCGGTGCAAGTACACTATCTCATGGTGTAGGTGGTGCCACAAATTCAGGAGTCGCCGCTGCAGCTGTTATTTTAGACTGCAGGCCTGATGAATTGCTGATACCTGATCCCGATCAGTACATGCGAATTTATGATGCAGATGACGATTCTAAATGGCCCGATTCGATAAAGCAGAAAATAAATGTTAAGGCTAATAGAAACCGTGTTGTCGAACCGGAACGTAACATCTGACTTTTAACCGGAACCACCCGGGAATAATACACTTGATATTTATGTATCATTCCCGGGATTGAACCGGAATCACTTTCTAAATTTGATGTTATTGAATCATTAGTTTCTTCTGCACAATATTTCCTTCCGAAGTAATTCTCACAAAATAGGTTCCTGACTTGAGTGCTGAGACATTAATTGTTGAATGCGAAGCGATCGGATTTTCTGTTGAAATCAACCGGCCTGTTACATCCAGAATCTCAACCTGGTCAATATTGTTAAATCCTTCAATTGTAAATTCATCTTGTGCCGGGTTAGGATAAATTTTGATATTACCTAAGTCAGCATCATCTTGTATTCCTGATGTTCCACATCCACCTGAACTGGCAAGTTGTGTACGGAGATTGGCAAATGTTGCATCGACGCGCGTTTTTTGCCCATTCGTAAACAAAAACATACAGGCATCATCAACGTAATCCATATAGTTCATAAACATGTCTCCATCGGGTCCATTTGTACAGGTAACATGAGGGAAAGATGGACAACCTCCATTCGATTCCTGCTGTGTCGGCGTATCATTTACAAAATCATCTCCGCAAAAATTATCACCCCAAATGTGGCGCAGGTTCAACCAGTGCCCTACTTCATGTGTTGCTGTTCGTCCCTTATCAAAAGGTGCTGTAGCTGTTCCCATATTTCCAAAATATGCATAATCAATCACAACTCCGTCGAGTTCCGGTTCGGTGGCAAGATCAGTTGGGAAAGTAGCATACCCCAGGAGATTTCCACCCAGATCGCACACCCACATATTAAGATACCGCTCAGGATCCCAGTTTTCAATTCCTCCATTTTGAGTAGACTTGGGCTCAAGTCCCTGTGAAAAACTCTGCGTAGTAGTAGCTGTCCGGGTAATCCCACTTGTAGGGTTTCCATTGGGATCCACAGAAGCCAGGCAGAATTCAATAGTCATATCTCCTCCAGCACCTTGAAATACTGCAGGGGTCTGATTAAAATCAGCATTTAATTTTCTGTAATCAGCATTCAGTACGTCAAGTTGTGATTGAATCTGGGCATTGCTTACGTCTTCTGTACTGTTTTTGTGAACGACATGTACAACAACCGGAATTGTCAGCACCGCACCTGGATTTGGGTTACCACCTGTTGAAATGAGCGTGATGGTTACAGTCATATCAATAGAATTCGTCATACAGCTATATTCATTCAACTGGATGTCGTAATCACCGGTAGCTGTCGGTGTAAAAAGTATTTTACTGGAACCACCTATTAAGCCACAACCATCATCATCGTAAGCAAGCCAGTTGCCACCTCCGGCTGGAAATACTGTTAATTCTGAATCGAATGTTGGAGAACCGCAAGTAGAAATTTCATAAGTATAACCTGCTTGCATGTCAGTAACTCTGTTATACTCACCCGCCCACGTTTGTGGTGCTAATACTGAGTTTCCTACAACAGAGGGAGCGGGACCGCTAAGATAAGCTGTGTTGTTATAGCTGCACTGAGCGATAATCAGGGAGGGAATTAATGTTAAGATAGTGAGTGCGGATATTATTAATTTTTTCATTTTGCACCTCCCTTCACATTAACGAACTCGTTGTTTTTTCTTTTCTCATCACGAAGCTTTTCGATGTTTGTCGGAACTGGTGATTGAGGTTTTCCAGGATTCATTTTCAGAAATTCCCTTTTTGCTTCCGCATAGGCAGGAATATCTTTCATGTAATTTCCTGAAGGAGTAAATCCTGGAATTGAAGGATACTTTACTGATTTCCGCTGCAGCCATGCCTGGGTGATTTGTTCTACATGATCATGTCGTGTCTGCAATGAACTGTTGGTTTGTTTCCTTAAGTTGTAATACTCGGTAGTACCACATCTTTGTGCATTTGTGCTACTGATTGCTGCCAACAGGAAACCAATTGTCAGAATCATACTTGTTTTTTTCATTGAATTGTAAGTTAGGGTTAATAATAATTTGCGGGCAAAAATAAACATGGTTAAATTATTTACAATGCTTACCACATCATCGTGCATTTGTATAAGCATCATACCTGGGTTCTTCATGGAATTACGAATGAACTAGTGCTTATAATATTTTTACATGTATAAAAATAGTTTAATTATTTACAAGGCAAATTGAAAATTTATGTAAAATACGGCCTAGTTAAAAGTTACTGAATTGAGTAAAAAAATGGATAAACTGTAAAAATTTGTGATCAATTACACAAATTGAAAAACGACTTTCCTTAAGGAAGGTCGTTTTTCAATTTTATACTATTTATAATTTTATTACCTGGTGTTATTGGAAATATTATTCATTGTAAGCTTATCGATATCATTATTGACTGAAAGTATCAGCAGGCAAGTGGCTGTGCAAAATACCGGGCTTGTTATGCAATGATGGCCGTTCCAGCTACCGTCATTATTCTGAATGCTTAATAACCTGCCGCTGGTTTTATCATACCATTTTTGCCAGTCCATGTCTTTACTCATTATCATACCTTCCCCGGTTTGCAGAAAGCTCAGGAATTCTTCGCCACCGTTGTTGCCATAACCGGTGATCACGTTATCATCCTGCGCTAGTTTTTTTGCTGAACGGTTAATGTTATATGAAGTGGAGTATTGCATTGCTTTGTTTTCATCAAGACCTGCTTTTTTCAGGTTATCTACCGTGACCTCTTCATTTTGAATTTTGCCTTCTTTCTTCGCTTGTTTTATTTTATCTTTTGCTTCAGCAGTTTCTTTTGCCGTTGCACGGGTAGATCCGGAAACGGAATATAATACTACTCCTGCAGCTGATTCAGTTTCCACACTATTGGTTGTAACATCAATATTGTTCTTCTGATAGTCTTTTGATTTTTCCAGGATTTGATCATCAACATAAAAGCCTTCTGATTTAGCAGACTCCAGTGCAGAAGTTGCGAATGAGGATTGTAAAACTCCGGCCCAGCCGTTTCCTTTGTGACTGCCATCCGCATTCTGGTTATCTTCAATTTTTGCGATGCATTTACGGATGCTTTTCCGTACGCGCTGTTTTAATTCAGGATCATTATCCAGTTCTGCATTGATGTTGGTAAGAAACTGTGATGTCAGCACCACGTCAATATTTTGTCCAAGCTTTGATTGTGGCTGCGTATAGGTTAACGACGTTATATTGGCTGAATTCTCCGGAGAAGATTCAACCTGATCCAGCAAAAATTCAAGAGCACTACGAAGGTTTTCAGAATATTTTCCCTCCTTCAGGGTGGTGCCGTTGCGTTGTAAGGCCATAGCCACCATAGCTGTGGTTGCGGGATCAGACTGAACCGCATGGGGATCGCGTACATCCTGCCTGCTGTGGCTACCTGCACCCCAACCACCATCACGGTTCTGTGCACTCTCCAGCCAGTCGAGTCCTTCATTGATGGATGCAACTATTTTACCCGGAATTTTATAATAGAAACCATCTTCAAGCCCCACACCTTCAAATGCAGTCTTAAAGACACATTTTTCGGGTTCGACACTTTTGGATACTACTACTGGATCTTTTTTTAGAATGGCTTCTTCTTTTGCCGGTAGCGCTGAAATTAATGGTTCAGCCGGTTGAGGTTGAACCTCCGGAATAATATTCCGTGAAACAGGGGGAGATGACTGGATATTTTCAGAAAGTACAGAAACGGTTACTGCTGTTACAAGCAGTCCACCAATAACGAAATGATGCGTTTTCATGATTTTTAATTTTAGAATTTGCCCACTCTGGATGATACCATTTTGGAAATTCCATAACATTAAAAAAATTAAAAATCAAATACCAGATATACGAAATCGAAGAAAAATACGTTTGGCCTCACGCTTCTCCCACATTATTTGCAGGCGTACACCCGTTCCGCAGCGACCAGAATCTGTAATCCGTACCCTACCGGTTATTCTGTTTCAACCCGAACCAGGTTATCGTCTCCGACAAGATCGACCAACAGGTTTAGCGGATCAATTCCTGCCTGGGCTGGTTTTTTATCTACTTCAATAGTAAAATGGTTGTCGGGTTTTGTTATATGAAATTTTTTACGGTAAAGAAATTCTCCGGTTGTTTTGTTTTCTGCTGGTTCACCCAATACACCGATTTCGATCCAGTCATTCACCGGAATTTGGGCTTCCTTTCCGAGTGAATCGGCACGGAACTTTTGTGAATGCACATCCAGGCTGACTTCATATTTTCCATTACCCGTAGATTTTGCAGTTGCCTGCACCGCCCTGTTACTATAAAGTGTAATGGTTTCGAATAAATCATGAATAAGATATTGTAATGAGTCGGGAGTGTTTTCCCTGAAGGCATCTATTGCATCATATGATACCGGCCAGGGTGGTTCCTTATAAGCATATTCGGTTAGCAACTTGCGCAAAGCCTTATTTACATTTTCTTCGCCGATCATCTCCCGCAAGTAATACATCACCAGGCTACCTTTATTATAATGCACATAACCCTGGTTTTCCACTTTCATCAAGGGCAACTCTTTCAATCGTTCCGATCCGCGTGAACGGAGGTATTTATCCATTTCATATTTTAGAAATTTTTTCATGGCATCACGGCCATATTCTTTTTCCATCACCATCAGCGCTGAATATTGAGCCAGTGTTTCAGTGAGCTGGGTGGCGCCCTGCATATTTGCAGACATTTCCTGGTGCGCCCAATACTGGTGTGCCATTTCATGTGCAGTTACATAAAACACCATATCGATGTCTTCTTCGTCTTCTATTTTCGCGATGAATCCGATGCTTTCCGAGTAAGGCATAGTTCCGGGAAACGCCTGGGCAAAACTTTCATATCCTGGAAATTCGATGATGCGAACCTGCTTGTGATAATAAGGGCCAAAGTTTGCAGTATAATAATCGAGTGAACGCTGCATGGATCGTTTCATCTTCTCAATGTTATACATGTGCTTTGCGTCATAATAGACTTCCACATTTATTCCATTATGGGTGGCCCGCAGTACATTGTAACGTGCTGAAATAAATGAATAGAAATTTATTGAAGGATGATCGAGCCGGTAATGAAAATAATTCCGGCCATTCTCTTTCCAGGTTTTTATCAGGGAACCGGGAGCGACGGCTGTCTGATCACCGGAAGTGCTGAATATGGTTTCTACATTTACCCAGTCAGAAGGATTGGTCAGATAATTATTCATGCAATGTGCATTACAGTCTTTTTCAAGCCGCGGCATCCGTTCAATTTCAGGAAGACCATATTTTTTTCGGTCATCCCGATCGGATAACTCCCCCTGTGGCTGGTAACCGATTTGTGGACTGAAATCAATATTGTTAAAGAAAGATCCATTATCAACAATGGAATTGAATCGAACTTCATTTTCAAATCCTTTTGCAGCATAAACGGAATTAAATTCAATCTTCATACTGTCACCAGGCTGAATAGGATGTTGCAGTTTATAAATCTGATACCCCAGTTTTTTATGATCTTCTTCCAGCTTTGCACCGGGTATATTTACAGTTACTTTAAAAACGCGCGGTAGTGTTAAATGCAGTGTTGTAATAGCAGCATTGCTTTTATTTTTAATCAACCAGGTACCTTTGATATCAGCTTTTCTTGATTCAGGATACAATTCAATTGTATATTTCAAATCAGTGATCCTGGGCTGGTTGATATTTTCATATTTTTTGAATTGCTTTTCATAATCCACCATCAATTTCTCAGTTTCTTCACTCGTATCATAGTGATTTACTACCTGCGTATTGTAGAAAACAAATCCTGCTGTAATAAACCAGATTACAAGTATACATGCTAAAATTCTACCTGGCCGGCGTTTCAAATCAAATGTAAGCCAACGCAACTTATCCTTGAATCCAGTTTCTTTTCCACGGTTCCAGATGGAAATTGAAATTAACGCGATCACCAATGCTACTAAAACCCAATAGAGTCTGAACCACAGAATACCGGGTGTAAAGGGACCAAAACCATTCATGTCAGAATAAGTATAGTTAGGTCTTGAACTATACTGAACCATATTGGATTCCACTTCCAGCATCCTCCAGATAAAATTATTAGCCAGTAAAAAAATCACGAATGCGAAAAATGCGATGTATTTGTTATTGATCACCGAATGCAGGAACATTGCCATTACCACGAGCATTAACAAACCACTATAATCAATCCCGAGGAGTGAGGTAATATAAACGCCGGGACGGACATCGGTAAAACCTTTCGCGTATTGCATCATAATACTAGCAACAATACAGACTGACTGAATCACTATAATGATAACAGCCATGGAAATGAATTTAGATAAATACGAAACCCAGGTAGGGTGGGGTGTGGCATCATAGATTTCGTCAAAATTATTTTCACGTTCTCTCCATACTAACAGTCCGGAATATATGATAATAATGGCAATCAGGAAGGCATAAAAGACAGACTGAATCAAATCTATCATATACTTGGTTACAGGATGTGCCGTAAGACCGAATGGTCCTGAAGTTGAAAAAAGATTGGGAATAAAATTCATAAGTCCTGCCAGTAACAGTACGATGAAAGTAGGGCTCTTGATTATGCCACTGATTTCATACCGCATTCGGGTCCATAACATACTACGTGTAGCTTTACGGTCAAACCGCCTCACAGCTTCAGGTAGTGGTTGATGTTGCTGAAAAATGGAAGCAGCTTCATCCTTAACCTGCATTTTCTTTTTAGATAACTTTGATTTTTCAGTAAACGAAAAAGATTTGACAGTTATAAATACCAGGATGGCACTTGCACCAAGCCAGAACAATCGATTGATCAGATAAAGACCAGTCAGCGACAATACCTCCGTATTTTTCTGTGCTACTGTCCAGTATTTTGTGAGAATGGAAAATGTTGATGCGCCATAAGGATCCATTAATATTGCCAGCCATTCCTTTTCAAGATCTTCAGCAAAGGCTCCAGCAATACCGGTAGCAAGCAGCAGAATCAGACTACCGATAAAAGCGGCTATAGTACTACGTGTTAATGCTGAAATTATGAACACAACAGAAGCAGTAAAAATTGTATTGGGAACAGCCAGTTGTAAAAAAGCAGAAAGGTGCGCATTGAAAATCACAGGGCCGATTTTTTCCGGATCTACATCAGGCATTAAACAACCAATAAGAACTCCGGCCGATACACCCAGCATGGGTATTATCGAAATGCAAATTGCTCCGAGCAATCGTCCCAACAGGTAGGAGGTTCTTTGCACCGGAGTTGTAAACAGGATCTGGTAGGTGTTATAAGTAAAATCGCGTGTTGTTGATGCCAGGATAAATGCGGTAGTCATTAACAACGTAATGATCGACATGATGGAATAATAAGTCTGGATTACAAAAGGAGCATTCCGCAGAATGTTCCCGAACGATCCTCCAACCTGGATGTTGTCACTGTAGGTTGCTCCGAATATCAGGAGCGTATTGATTGCGAAAAAAATGTACACCATAGGCTGGCGCAGCCAATACCGGATTTCAAAGATGAAAAATCTCATTGATGTATAGTTTTAAAGAAAACATCCTCAAGATCTGGTTCGGCGACCTGGAAATCATCACCGGGACTTGAATCACTGTAAATATGTATCAGAGGTTTACCGGAAACGAGCTTACTTGAAATTAGCTGGTATGATGACTGGTGTTTTTCAACTTCATCTTTTGAGATGGATTTCTCCCAGATTTTTCCTTTGAGTGTATCAAGTGCTTCATCTGGTTTTCCTGAAAAGAGAACACGGCCTTTATCAATAATAGCCATGTTGGGACACAGCTCGCGAACATCCTGGACAATATGTGTGGAAAGAATCACAATAACCTGTTCGCCAATTTCTGAAAGCAGGTTATAAAAACGGTTGCGTTCTCCGGGATCTAGACCCGCCGTAGGTTCATCCACAATTATAAGTCGTGGATTACCAATTAATGATTGAGCTATTCCGAATCGTTGTTTCATCCCACCGGAAAAACCGCTGATAGATTTTTTCCGGTGCTGTTGAAGATTCACCCGTTCGAGCAATGCTTCAACGAGAACTTTTCTTTCTCCCCGGTTCACAATGCCTTTCAGCACTGCAATATGATCGAGCATCTCAAATGCATTTACCCGGGGATACACTCCGAATTCCTGCGGTAAGTAACCCAATAGCCTGCGAACTTTTTGCTTTTCCTTTAGTACATCAATATCCCCCAGCATCGCTGTACCGCTGTCTGCTTCCTGTAAAGTAGCCAGCGTACGCATTAGTGTTGATTTACCTGCACCATTGGGTCCAAGTAATCCAAACATGCCGGTGGGGATTACAAGGGAAACATGATCCAGTGCGCAAACTCCATTGGGATAGGTTTTGCACAGATTGTGAATAGTGAGTTCCATAAGCACGTGTTGTTATTATACAAAGAAAGGAATTGCAATCGAAATTACAATTCCTTTTTAGGACGACATGTTCATGGAGTAAGTTACATCATATACATTTATCTGCTTCTTATGTGAAGCTCCCTTTATTTATTTGGTTGAAGATACTGTTTGAGATTTTCCACATAAATCTCAAACGCTTTAATTCCCTGCTTAGTAATTTTGCATGTGGTAAGAGGATAGTTATCGCGGAAAGTTTTTTCAACATCCACATATCCTGCTTCCGACAATTTCGTAATCTGTACACTCAGGTTGCCTGCAGTAGCACCGGTCTTTTCCTTCAGGTATGAAAAGTCGGCTTCTGTTACTCCTACCAGTAAGGAGATTACTGACAATCGCAGTTGTGAATGTAAAAGCGGATCTAGTTCCTTAAACATAGTATTCTGATTAATTCGGTGAAGTCATAGCAGATTTCTGATTGTACTGGTGTTTCAGCATATGTCCGGGAATAATATATCCCAGCAATACAGCCAATGCTAAAAAGAGAAGCTGAACTTCGAAGGTTACAAAGAATGCAGCAATACCAATTACCCAATTGATGACTCCTCCATATACCAGCGGACGAAAACGTATTGCTCCACCGGAAATGAATAAAAAAACACCATATACCATCATCACCAAAGGATATGTTGCCAATTGAAGCTTCGACTGAAAAAACAAAACCGTGAACAACGATACCATGAACGCGAACAAAACATATTTCATGATGTCGTCAACGTACGTGCGCATTTTTTGCTCACGCTTATGCCTGTATGAATAAATTCCGGTTATGATTCCGCCCAAAGGCATCAGGATCACCCAGGTCAGGTACGACATTTCAAATCCTGATTGCATCAGAAGGAATTGTCCTGAACTTGCAAAAAATACAAGCCATCCCCATATTAAATAATAAAAACTCTGATCGTGGATATCATTCTGAGCTGTTCGGATCATCCTGCTGATGACTTCAAAGCTTTCTTGTTGTGATAATTTTTTTTCTTGTTCCATTGTTATATAGGTTTTATTTATAAACTGATTGCAAATATAAAGTGGTTTATATTATAAACCAAATAAATCATCGATAAATTTTATAATTAGCTAACAATCAATAATAAAAATTTCAATTTAATAGCAGATATTTCGGGAATAGCATAAAAAAGGCGGAGAACTAACTCCGCCTGACCTGAAATTTCTTATTTTAATTAATCTCTGCGACCGAGATAAACCATTATATAATATGCCAGGGTTGCCAGGGAACCCAGAGCAGCAGCTACATAGGTCATTGCAGCCCACCATAAGGCGTCTTTGGCAAGTCCGAGTTCCTGGGTGTTTGCCGAACGACTTGTTTCCAGCCATACCATCGCTCTTTTACTGGCATCAAATTCTACCGGCAGTGTAATAAAGCTGAAGAGTGTAACCATACCATAAAATATAATACCTATCAGCAATAATGTAGTTCCTAATGAATTTACAAGAATCAATCCTGCAAGTAATACCCAATGCATCCATTTTGAACCAAAGTTTACAACCGGTACAAGAGCGGAACGAAATTGCAGCCATGTATAAGCACGGGCATGCTGAACAGCGTGTCCGCATTCATGTGCGGCTATAGCAGCGGCGGCTGCGCTTCTTCCATAAAAAACATCGTGGCTTAGATTAACAGTTTTATCAAGCGGATTATAATGGTCGGTAAGTTGACCTTCTGCTGAAATAATTCTTACGTCATTAATTCCATTGTCACGGAGCATTTTTTCTGCGATCTCTTTTCCTGATAATCCAGAGCCGATCGTAACTTCTGAATACATTCTGAATTTTCTTTTCAATTGCATGCTGAGCAGTCCCCCGATCAGTATAAACAAAATTGAAATAATGTATAGTCCCATATTTATTGATAATAATTAAAGTGCAAATTTAATTTTTACTTTGATATTTTAACTGTGACAGACTAGTTCTCACAGGCATTTGAATTCTTAGTTGATGATTCAACAAATTACATTCCTGAATGTTTAGTGGTTTTAATAATGAGATAATACCAGTTATTGCAAGTGTTTCTGGCCTTGTATAACAGGATGCAGATAAGCAGCTTACGAATACAATTACTCCCACTTGAAAAAACGGACTGCTAAAAAATAAATGAAGATCCCCCAAATGAGCATGACAAAAAGCTGCGAGGATATGTCAAAAAGACCTGCGCCTTCAAAGGCAACTTTTCGTAAGGCATCATTCAGGTAAGTTAATGGAAGTATTTTGCAAACAGGTTGCATCCAGGATGGAAATGCATCTATGGGAAAGAAGGTTCCTGAAAGCAGGAATTGAGGCAAAGTTATTATATTGGCCAACGGTGGAATCATGGATTCATTTTTCGCCAGCCCGGAAATCACAAATCCAAATCCCATAAAAACGATCAGCCCGATAGTCGAAAGCGTAAGCATGAGCAATGCTGTTGAAATTCCATTCACCAGAGTAAAATTAAATGCAAAATAACCGATGGTAATAATAAACACTGCTCCCATCAACGCAAAGATGAGGCGACTTATGGCTTCTCCTAGTATTATGAAAGGCCTGCGTATCGGTGTTGCGAAAAATCTTTTAATCACCAGGGTTTGACGCAGACTAAAAAAAACAAATGCGGTTCCAAACACACCGGAGCTTAACAATGAAAAACCAAGCTGGCCTGGTAATATAAAATCAATACTTGAATATTTTCTTCCCAGCACTTGTGAGGGACGCAACTCAGCAATATGACCGGAAGGTTTAAGCTCTTTCAGATTAAGTTTGTTCACCAGGTTTTCCATCACGGATTTCAGAATAGCACCGTTATCCATACTGGAAGCAGATGTTTGCATGTCAAGAAAAAATTCCGGACCCGAAGTATCCGGGTTCATGCGAATTGTGAGTATTGCATCTATTCGTCCTTTTTCAAGGTCATGATAAAGCTGATTGTCGGATTCATCTTCGATCAATCGAATGCCCGGTGCAGCGTGAAGCGATTCATAAACTGCATTGTTTTTTTCAGTTGATGAATGAATGCCCAGGTCAAGACGTACTCCTGTGTTTTCAAGAAAACCGAAAACCATTATAAAAATTAGCGGAAACAACAAAGTAAAAACAACTGCGGAAGGACTTCGTGTGATAGACCGGAAGCTTGCCTTCGCTATCGAAAGCATCGCGGTAACCTGATTGTACTTTTTTTGCATCATCATTAGTGTAACGAATTTACGAATAGGCTTCGCCTTACGAATCTACGAATTTACGAATAGGTACTTTGCATATTTAATTTAATAATACCAGGATTTTTGATTGCGATTTTCAAAGAAGCAATTTGTATTCGTAGATACATAATTCGTAACATTCGTAGATTCGTACCGGAGGATTCGTAAATTCGTTACATCTATTCTTCCCGCCATTCATGACCCGTAAGATCCAGAAAAACATCTTCCAGGTTTGCTTTTTTTACTTCTTTTTTTCTTTCGAAACCACGGGCAACAAGATCATCGATTAAACAGTCAGGAGTATCAAGCGCAATAATTTTTCCTTTCTCAACAATTGCAACCCGGTCGCACAAATTCTCCGCTTCATCCATATAATGTGTAGTGAGCATAACCGTTGTTCCTTTCTCACGGATATTGCGAATGAGTTCCCACAAATTTCTTCTCGCCTGTGGATCAAGACCGGTTGTTGGTTCATCGAGGAAAATAATTTCCGGTTGATTGATGAGAGTAGTTGCAATGGAGAAGCGTTGTTTTTGACCACCCGATAATTCCTTATAACGTGCTTTCGCTTTTTCTTCGAGTGCAACAGAACGAAGTACTTGCATTCTGTCTGTTTTCCTGTTGTACAGCCCCGCAAATAAATCTATCAGCTCAATTAATTTCAGGTTCGGATAATAACCAGCAGCCTGGAGCTGAACGCCAATTATTTTTTTAATTTCATTCGCATGTGTGCGTGTATTGAAACCACCAATTAAAATTTCACCGGAAGTTGGTTCACGAAGTGTTTCCATTATTTCAAGGGTTGTTGTTTTGCCTGCACCGTTAGGTCCAAGCAAACCGAAAATTTCTCCGCGTTGCACTTCAAAGCTGATACCATCGACCGCGGTAAGAGCGCTATATTTTTTAACGAGATTTTTTACTGAAATAATGGGATGGCTGTTCTCCACTGTCTTGAAGCGTATAGCAAAGATAAAATTAAATCATACGATATCTTTTTGATAAGAGGATTCACTATTCAAGGACCTTATGACCCCGGAACCATGCTATTTTGCTATCTTTGCCGGATTCTAAAATATCATGCTGAAGGTTGATAAGGTATTGGTTTCTGATGATGTAACAGCAAAGAAATTTGTCTGTGACCTGGAAAGATGCAAGGGCGCTTGTTGTGTGGCCGGTGATAGCGGAGCACCCCTTGAAGAAGAGGAGCTTGCTATACTGGATGATATATATGATAAAGTGTCACCTTATCTTACAGCACAAGGAAGAAAGGCAATTAAACAGTATGGAAAATACCTGGTTGACAGTGATGGAGATTATGTAACACCTCTTGTAAACGGTGACCAGGAATGTGCTTATACCGTATTTGAAAACGGCTTCGCCAAATGCGGGATTGAAAAAGCTTACGAGGCCGGTGCGGTTAATTTTCATAAACCCATATCATGTCACCTTTACCCAATCCGGATTGAAAAACTGAAATCAGGGGTCGAAGCACTTAATTACCATAAATGGGAGTTATGTAAAGCGGCCTGTTCCCTGGGAAAAAAACTGAATGTCCCTGTTTACCAGTTCCTCAAAAATCCATTGATCCGGAAATATGGAAAAAAATGGTTTGAGAAACTTGAACTTGCCGTGAAACAATCAGAGAAATAATTTTCCACGAAAAGTGGCCCGGGCTTCAAAACCCTTGTCATTACTGGGATTGGCTACTTTAGTTAATAATAAATAAAGAAAAACAAAGGAAATTCATTTATTTATTTTTCAACCCGAATTTGTTGAAAAATACGAACGATTGTTTAAAAAAATGAATTGTTTTCGAAGTTAATTTTATGAAAGTTTGCAAGGGAATCAGCAACGGTATCTTTGATTTGTAAGTCCGCTGATTTTCAATCAAAATTCAGTTTAGAAAGAGTAAAAATTGCCTGGTTTAGTCTAGCGCCGGGTAGAGGCAGTGTCAACTATTTAAAAATTAAAGAAATATGGAAGTTTTACTTCAGGAAAACAAAGA
>JANWID010000300.1 GCA_025450095.1 Bacteroidia bacterium
CGGGTGAAATTATTATTTCCGAATGCCTCCAGGTCGGCAAATTCCTGGGGTTGTTCTAACGTTGTACCGTTATATGAAAAATTGAACTTAACAAAAATAAATCCTTCCCCTGCAAAAAACCGGGCTACTTCGTTAAATGGTCCCCAGTCCTTGAAACCTTTGAAGCCATGTGCGAAAATAACAACGGGAAGGTCCCTGCTATCTTCGGGCGCAATAACGTCGACATAAATATTACGTTCGTGTTTACCGGCAACCGCGATATTGATATGACTCCTGTATTTCGTCAAAGTGATCAATCCAGTTTTTTTATTTCACCACTACCAGAAATTTTCTTTTCCACTACGGGGTTACCACGATAAGCCACCACGCCACTCCCGCTTACTGTCGCTTGCAGTGATTCCCCTACCATGAGCTCGGTTGAACCGGAACCCGAAATCCTTGCCTTGGAGTTGTTCACACTAAAGTTCCCCGCATTCACGGTACCCGACCCATTAATTTCAACATTCAGGTTGCTGGCTGATCCGGTCAGCTTTACAAGTCCGGAACCGGTAACCGCACCAGTGACTTTTACTGCCACCATATCCAGCATGAGTTTCCCGGAACCGTTCACTTCAAAATCGAATATTTCATTTTTTATTGTATTGCGTCCTGTTACCTCACCGGTACCATTGACTTCAATGGCGGATGCTTTATTCAGCCCAACGGCTATTTCAACCGGCTTATCTGTGATCAGGTTACCTTTAGAGGTAATAACCAGTGTATTGCCATCGATGCGAGTTATGATCGCCTCCTGGATATTTTTCTGTGCTATTACCACGCAGGAGCTTTCCAGAGTATCGGTAATTGTCACCAGGGCATTCATGCTCAAGACCAAACTGTTGAATTTCCCCAATTCCCGCTTTTCAGGCACCAATGCTCCCTCACCATGGTAAGTCTGTGTGCATGCGGAAAATAAAAGAGCGAATAAACAGAAGGCAGTTAAGTGTCCTGAGGTAAGTCGGGTATACATATTTTATTTTTGCTCATAAAGATACTGAATTCTGAAAACCGCTTCTTCTTACAGAAAGGAATAAGAAAAAAGATCGTAGCCCAGGGTTCATAAAAAGTTTTAAATTTGTTTCCTTCCCCCGGTATCTGAACTTACTTTAAAATTGTAAATAGATTTTTGTCGTGAAGTTGAACGATAAAAATCCTTGCAGCAGAAATCTGTACATCTAACAAATCAGAATCAATATTTATGAAATTAAGCATCTCCATTATTATCGGTATTATTTACACGATTTCATTCCCGGTTAAATTAACTGCTCAGCCTTCAAAAATTTCAATTAAGCTAATCCAGGTTGCATCCGGTTTTACATCACCGGTTGGTATGGCTTCGCCCGACGATGGTACCGATCGCATTTTTGTTTTCGAACAGGGAGGAAAAATTAAAATTGTGGAGAAAGGAAAAGTCAGGGAAACTCCGTTCCTTGATGTTTCGTCACGACTGGATGGTCTCAATATCGCATATAGTGAAAAAGGACTGCTCGGCATGGCATTTCACCCTCAATATAAAACCAATGGCAGATTTTTTATTTACTACAGCGCACCACTTAAGCAAAGCGGTTTTGATCACAAAAGCGTGATCGGTGAATACAGGGTTTCACCCCAGGATCCAAACAAAGCGCTGGCAAGTGAAGAAAAGATCATGGAAATTCTTCAACCGGAAAGCAACCATAACGGTGGTATGCTGGCATTTGGTCCTGATGGTTATCTCTACATCGGACTGGGCGATGGTGGTGGTGCCAACGACGAACACGGGACTATCGGAAACGGTCAGGATAAAAATTCATTACTCGGGAAAATATTACGGATTGATGTGAATGGCGCAAAGCCCTATGCGATTCCGGCGGATAATCCTTTTGTGAACAAGCAAAATCACCGCCCGGAAATTTATGCGTATGGTCTTAGAAATCCCTGGAGATTTTCATTCGATCTAGCCAATGGAAAATTGTATTGTGGTGATGTAGGACAAAATAAGTATGAAGAAATTAATATTATTGAAAAGGGCGGCAATTATGGATGGAGAATCATGGAAGGGTATCATTGTTTCAATCCGCCCTCAGGTTGCGATAAGGCCGGATTAAAGCTGCCCATCACGGAGTACAACCACGATACCGGTATCAGTATTTGCGGCGGATATATGTATCGCGGTGATAGTTATCCTTCTTTGCATGGCAATTACTTTTTTGCCGACTGGAGCGGAAAAATATTCTGCATCCGCAAAAAGAGCGATAACTCCTGGGACCGGATACCTGTTGATGTCAATGGCTCCGGCAAAAATGAAACAGATGGCAAGGTAAACTCCATGGGAACAGATGCTAACGGGGATGTATATGTGATTACTCAAAAATTATTCGGACCCCGAAGCCCGACAGGTGCGCTTTATAAAATCACGCCATGAAAATTGGAGCTCTTACCCCACGGGCAAAAACGATTGCATATCATAAAGTTTCCTGTATAGTCCTTTTTTCTCCAGCAACGCAGCATGCGTACCGCGTTCTTCAATCTTTCCGCTATTCATTACAATGATCTCATCGGCATACTGGATGGTAGATAAGCGGTGAGCGATGACCAGCGTGGTGCGGTTTTTCATCAGTTTGTGCAGGGCATCCTGTACAAGGCGTTCCGATTCTGTGTCGAGTGCTGATGTTGCTTCATCGAGGATCAGTATCGGGGGATTTTTCAGTACGGCCCGTGCAATACTCATACGCTGACGCTGACCACCCGACATCTTACTGCCCCGGTCGCCAATATTGGTAAGGTATTGTTCGGGCATCTGCATGATGAAATCATGTGCATTTGCAATTTTCGCAGCACGTTCAATTTCTTCCTGCGGAACACCAGTGCTCCCAAAAGCGATGTTATTGGCAACGGTATCGTTGAACAAGATGGATTCCTGCGACACCACACCGATCAGGTTTCGGATCGAAGCAAGCTGCAGATCTTTCAGGGAAACTCCATCAATGGAAATGATCCCTGAAGCCGGATCATAAAATCTTGGTAACATATCAGCCAGTGTGGTTTTACCTGAACCCGACTGACCCACCAGAGCAATGGTTTGTCCTTTTTCAATGGCCAGGTTGATATCCTGTAATACATATCCTGTATCTCCACGCCGGTAACGAAAACTTACATCACGATATTCCACTTTTTCGCGGAATGCTTCGATGACGACAGCATCGGGTTTATCGGTGATCTCATTTTCCGCATCCAGGATCCTGTTCATTCTTTCCGCGGAAGCGATACCTTTTTGAATATTGTAAAACGCGTTGGTGAATGCTTTGGATGGCGGAATCAGTTGCGAAAAAATTGCAACGTAAGCGATAAACATTCCCGCCGTGAGTGATTCATCCTCTGCAAGAACAAGTTTACCTCCGAAATATAATACAACCACCATTACACAAGCTCCAAGGAATTCACTCAGCGGTGAAGCAAGGTCGGTCTTGCGATACATGCGCGTAACAGTAGTTGTATATTTCACATTCTGCGATTCGAATTTATCCTGTACCCACTGCTCGGCGTTAAAAGCTTTAATGATTCTCAACCCTGAAAGTGTTTCATCAATGATGCTTAACAATGATCCCAGCCGCTCCTTGCTCTTGACGGATGTCCGCTTCAGACTTTTCCCGATACGGGTAATCAGAAATGCAGTTATTGGAAGTAAAATGAAAACGAACAAAGTCAGCTGCGGACTGATATAAATCATCGTCGATAAAAACAGTAGTATCGTCAGGGGTTCCCGGAATGTGGCTTCGAGCGAGCTCATAACAGACCATTCAATTTCCTGGGCATCTGTAGTCATCCTTGAGAGAATATCACCTTTGCGTTCATCGGAATAAAACGACAATGGTAATTCCATCACCTTACGGTGCATCTGGTTTCTCAAATCCTTAACTACACCATTACGTACCGGAGCCAGGAAAAACATGGCCATGTACCGGGTAAGGTTCTTGAGGAAAAAAAGAATCACTACCAACACACAAATCATTATTAGCGCATATAATTTTCCTTTTTGCGGATCAACAATAATGGAAGTGAAATAGTAATAGAAGTTATCGACCAAGGCATCCACCGACAGTTTCATTTCAGGTGCCCCTTTAGCAATTCGTGCTGCATAGTCCTGGTTGGTTTTCAGAAACAATAAATCCAGGAATGGCGCTACCATGGTAAGTGAAAACAGGTTGAAAACAACAGAAAGGATATTGAAAAAAGCATTGAGGATTGCGTAACCGGTATAAGGTTTCACTAACCGGACGATGCGGAAATAAGTCTTCACGCCGCAAATATACACTTTCACTGCCGACCCTCATGAATTGGTCTGCCTCTAGCAATGTATCGAAAAAATTATGTTAAAATACTGTTATATAATAATTTACATCACTCAACAAGGGTCTGATAAATGGTCATAAAATCGTAACTTTGCAGTATGGATTCCACCCGACAATTAAAGTTTGGCCGACTTATTCAAAAAGAGATCGGCAATTTGTTCGCTAAAGAAGGCAAAAACTATTATGGTTCCTCGTTCGTGACGGTAACCAATGTAAGAGTCACACCCGATCTTTCAGTGGCACGTATTCATGTGAGTGTTTTTCAGAACAAAGGGCCGGAAGTTTTAAAAAAGTTAAATCAGCACGCCCGTGAAATACGGAAGGAATTGGGTGAGAAGATCCGGAACCAGGCCCGCATTATTCCCGAGCTGGAATTTTTTATCGATGATTCACTCGATTATGCCGACCGGATCAATGAAATTATGAAGGATATTCATATTCCTCCGGAAAAGTGACGAGTTACGAAATCGTTGTTCGTTATCATCTTTCGGACGCCAGCATGGCGTCCCTACAGCAAAACAACTTATTAACTAATTCTCTCAGTCCCGCTCCTACGCAATGATAATTACCATTGTAATCTCTAAATTTTATAATTGCTTCGGAGGGCGCAGCCCATTCCCCCATTCTCTAATTCTCTCATTCTCCCTCCTACACAATGATAATTACCATTGTAATCTCTAAATTTTATAATTGCTTCGGAGGGCGCAGCTCATTCCCCCATTCCCCCATTCCCCCATTCTCTAATTCTCTCATTCTCCATTTGCCACATTAATTTTATAATAGTATCATTGCATCATTGTATAATTGAATAGTTCCGGTTTATGGAATATGATCCTATAAAACGTTCACTGGGTAACGTTTTCAACAAAAATCCTTTTTTTAGAAAAATATTTTACCGTTTACTGGACCTGTTGCTGTTGCGCGCCTGGCATGTGCATCTCGAATTACGCAGGTGGAAAAAACATGCGCGGGAAGATGCCGAAATACTTGATGCAGGAGCAGGGTTCGGACAATATACTTACTGGTTGTTTTGTAAAAGCTGGTTGTACAGGATCCTGGCGGTAGATGTAAAAGAAGAACAGGTTGCAGATTGTAACGAATTTTTTAAATCTGTTGAAGCCAAACATGTTTTGTTTAAAGTTGGTGATCTTACCAAATATTACAAGGATAATTGCTATGACCTGGTTTTATCGGTGGATGTAATGGAACACATCCTGGAAGATGTACAGGTATTTAAAAATTTTCACCGGTCACTGAAGAATGGCGGCATGCTGCTCATCTCCACACCCAGCGACCAGGGTGGATCGGATGTACATGGAGAAGGTGAAACTTCGTTTATTGAAGAACATGTTCGTGACGGTTATAACATAAACGAAATTGAAGATAAACTGCGCAGTGCAGGTTTTTCAAAAGTGGAAGCCCGCTATTCATATGGTACACCTGGTAAAATATCGTGGAGGCTTTCAATGAAGTATCCTATTTTATTTCTTGGAAAAGTTCCCCGTGTACTGGGTTTCCTGGTGCTTCCATTTTATTACGTGATTGCATATCCTATTTCATTTGTGCTTAACTTTTTCGATACCCGGATGACACATGCTACCGGGACCGGTCTCATCGTTAAAGCATGGAAATAGCAACTCATGCGACCGGAATTCTTTATAGCTAAACGGTATCTCTTCTCAAAGAAGTCGCATAATGTTATCAATATAATTTCAGTCATCTCACTCATCGGTGTGATGGTGGGTACGATGGGTCTGATCATCGTGCTTTCGGTTTTCAACGGCTTTAGCGGACTGGTACTTTCACTTTACGATTCATTTGATCCCGACATCAAGGTGACACCAGTTAGCGGGAAAACTTTTTTACCATCTGCTATTGATACATCACAATTAAAAAAGATAGAAGGTGTCGATGTAATGTCATGGTCGCTCGAAGAAAATGCGCTGATCAAATTCAGCGACCGGCAGTTTATCGGAACTATCAAAGGTGTGGATGAAAATTTCCTTAAGATCACCCGTATCGAAGACAAAATAGTTGATGGTAAACCGGACCTGGAATACGGTAGGAATAATTTTGCACTGGTCGGTGGCGGCATTGCCTATTCACTTTCATTGTTACTCGACGATCCCTTTAACCAACTGAGCATATACGTTCCTAAAAAAGGAAAACCGGTAAGCCTTTTAAATCCTGAAGATGCATTCAACACCGGCCTGATAAGACCCGGTGGTGTATTTGTTATTCAACAGGATTTCGACAATAAATACGTGCTGGTTCCATTGCGTTTCGCGAGAGAAGTCATTGACAGTCCTGAAAAAGTAAGTGCGCTTGAAGTGGGTTTACTTCCCGGTACCGATGCCGAAGCTGTTGCAGAACAATTGCACGCGATTACAGGAAATGATTTTAAAGTTGAAACAAGATTACAACAGCACGATTTTCTGTACCGTATCCTGAAGACAGAAAAATGGGCCGTGTATTTTATACTTTCATTCATACTCATCATCGCCATCTTTAATATTATTGGTTCCCTGACCATGCTCATTATAGAAAAGAAAAAAGATATTGGTATACTATCGGCGCTTGGCGCGGAAAATAAAATGATCCGGAAAATTTTTCTAACGGAGGGAGTGATGATAACGATGGCAGGGGCAATTGCCGGTCTGATACTGGGTGGAATCATCTGCTTTATACAACA
>JANWID010000301.1 GCA_025450095.1 Bacteroidia bacterium
ATTCAGGTAAACGCAATCCGCATGATTCATAATCACAATAAGTGAGGCTTCCATATCTTCAAGCCACATTACGTTTTCAATTCCGGAGGCATTCCGCGCTTCTTCTTTCGAATATTTATGCCCTTCCCAAATAGCAATGGTTTCATTTGTTTTTCGTAAAAACAACACTTCACGAAATTGTGGAACAGGACAATCGGGACTGATTACCAAAAGTGATTTTTCCTGGTCTATTCCCGAAAGGTAAAACAGGTCAGAATTCTGGCGGAACTGAAAAGTACCGTCACCATTACGCGGCATTTCATCATTTGAATTAAAGAAAGCCACTGAGTCTTTTTTCAATTGCTTACGGAAACGTTTGCGATTTTCAATAAACAGCGCTTTTGGCAATGGCAGGTATTTCATATCCTCTCAGTTTTAACCGGATGTTATACTTAAGCGGGTAAAATTAGTCCAGAGATTGAAGAATTGAAACTAAAATGAAAAATTAAAAATCTGAGTGTTAGGGTAAGAACTTGATTATTAATCATGCCGTCATAGTTCGGCTCCGCTCACTATGACTACGTCCTTAAGTTAAGATGGGCAAAGATGTCAGGGTGAGCGAAGCCGAACCCCGAACCATGACGGAATCTTTCTCGAATTTAACTGAACATTTATTTGAATAAGACCGAATCGGCATATAAATTTGCACAGTAACAATTAATGCTACCATGCGTTCACTTCTGAGTTTTCTTGAATCATCTATAGGCCGCAAAGTGTTAATGTCACTGACCGGCCTTTTTCTTTGCCTGTTCCTGGTCGTTCATGTTTCCGGAAACCTGCAGCTATTCAAGGATGATGAAGGCCTTGCTTTCAATCAGTATTCAGTATTTATGACCACTTTTCCCCCGATCAAAATAATTTCGTATATCCTTTACATATGTGTTGTGCTGCATGTGATAAGTGGTTTCCGGTTAGCATTCAAAAATCAAAAGGCTCGTCCTGTTGAATACAAGGCCCGCAAAGATCCCCGATCCTCTTCATGGGCTTCAAAAAATATGGCGATACTCGGAACATTGGTTTTGATTTTCCTCGTCACCCATATGGCTAATTTCTGGTATCACTATAAATTCGGAGAAATGCCATGGAAAGAATACCGTGTGGATGTGACTACCGGTAAAGTTCTGGAAACAGCCATCCTCGAAGCATACCAGGGCGGAACTCATTCTCCACATGAATTCGTAGGTAGTGATGCAGCCGGTATTCCAGTAAAAATTGTCGTACTCAAAGATCTTTATGAAGTCGTTAAACAGGCTTTCCGCCAAACATGGCTCGTTGCGTTGTATGTTTTGGGAATGATTGCACTTGCATACCATCTTGTACATGGATTTCAAAGCGGGTTTCAGACACTCGGTCTCCGGCATCCAATATATACACCTGTAATTAAGGGTATTGGCGTATGGATTTTTGGGATCATCATACCAATTCTGTTTGCTGCGATGCCTGTTTACTTTTATTTTTTTATTAAAGCTGCCTAATAGTTAAAAGTTTCTGTAATGACTTTAGATTCTAAATCACCGGCCGGTTCACTTGCTGAAAAATGGGACAAACATAAATTTAACCTGAAGCTGGTTAATCCCGCGAATAAGAGAAAGTATGAAATCCTGATCGTTGGAACTGGCCTGGCTGGTGCTTCTGCAGCTGCGTCATTGGCGGAACTTGGATATAAGGTTAAAACTTTCTGTATTCAGGATAGTCCGCGACGGGCACACAGCATCGCCGCACAGGGAGGCATAAACGCTGCAAAAAATTACCGGAACGATGGTGATAGCGTTTACCGTTTGTTTTATGATACTATAAAAGGTGGTGATTACCGTGCCCGGGAAGCAAATGTTTACCGGCTTGCACAGGTAAGCGTGAATATTATCGATCAGTGTGTAGGGCAGGGAGTGCCCTTTGCCAGGGAATACGGAGGTCTGCTCGACAACCGTTCGTTTGGAGGAGCACAGGTGTCCAGAACTTTTTATGCAAAGGGTCAAACCGGTCAGCAATTATTACTGGGTGCTTATAGCGCGATGAACCGCCAGATCGGTGCAGGAACGATTCAGAGCTATACACGACATGAATTGCTGGATGTGGTAATTGTTGAAGGTAAAGCGCGTGGTATCATTGTCCGGGATCTTGTAACCGGTGAAATAGAGCGTCACAGCGGCCATGCAGTTGTTCTTTGCACGGGTGGATATGGGAATGTGTTTTATCAGACTACATATGCCAAGGGTTCCAATACAACAGCAATTTGGCGGGCTTATAAAAAAGGCGCTTTGTTCGGAAATCCATGCTTTACACAAATTCATCCTACCTGTATACCAGTTTCCGGTGATCACCAGAGCAAGCTTACGCTTATGAGTGAAAGCCTTCGTAACGATGGACGTATATGGGTTCCCGTTAAGAAAGGGGATACCAGGCGACCGGAAGATATTCCTGAAAACGAAAGAGATTATTACCTGGAACGAATTTATCCATCCTTTGGAAACCTCGTACCTCGTGATATTGCATCGCGGAAAGCGAAAGAAATGTGTGACGCAGGAAAAGGTGTTGGTTCCAGCGGACTTGCAGTTTACCTCGATTTTGCAGATGCCATTAACAGGCTTGGAAAAGACCAGGTGGAATCACGCTATGGTAATCTGTTCGACATGTATAAACAAATTACAGGCGAAGATCCATATTCAAGTCCAATGCGGATTTACCCTGCTGTACACTATACCATGGGTGGATTGTGGGTTGATTACAACCTGATGACTACCGTTCCGGGACTTTATGCTTGTGGTGAAGCGAATTTTTCAGATCATGGTGCCAACCGTCTTGGTGCAAGTGCTCTCATGCAGGGACTGGCCGACGGATATTTTGTGCTTCCCTACACTATCGGCGATTACCTGGCCGGAGAGGAACGTAAGGATGTCTCCACTTCAGGACCCGAATTCGACGCCGCTGAACAGAAAATCAGGGAATCCATTTCAAAAATCCTGTCTATTAAAGGAAGTAAAACAGTTCATGAGTTTCAACGTGAGTTGGGACTTATCATGT
The DNA here is from genome assembly GCA_025450095.1 of Bacteroidia bacterium. Next base: position 3,061 of record JANWID010000301.1, read on the forward strand.
GGAATCATTGCGGTATGGCTCGAAATGAAGCAGGGCTTAAAGAGGGTATCGGAAAAATTAAAGCATTGCGAAGTGAATTCTGGAAGAATATTAACGTACCTGGTGCAGGTGAAGAGCTTAATCAGAACCTGGAACGGGCATTTCGTGTGGCTGATTTCCTGGAACTGGGTGAGCTCATGATGCAGGATGCCTTGCATCGCAACGAGAGTTGTGGTGGACATTTCCGTGAAGAATTCCAGACACCGGAAGGGGAGGCAAAACGCGATGATGATAATTTCGCATATGTGGCAGCGTGGGAATACAAAGGCGATGATCAGCCTGCTCAGTTGAATAAGGAAATGCTCAATTTTGAAACGGTAAAGCTTACGCAGCGTTCCTATAAGTAAACCCTGTAAACATTTAAGTTTGTTTTATATAACCAGTCGAAAATCGAAGATCAATGAGCGGTAATATGAATCTCACCCTGAAGGTGTGGAGGCAAAAAAATACGCAGGACACAGGAGGTTTTGAAACCTACGATGCAAAAAACATTTCACCGGATATGTCCTTCCTGGAAATGCTGGATGTGGTGAATGAAGATATAATTAAAGCAGGAAAAGATCCTGTTGCTTTTGATCACGATTGCAGGGAAGGTATTTGTGGTACCTGTTCGATGTATATTAATGGCAGAGCTCATGGCCCGGTTCGGGGCGTTACAACCTGTCAGCTGCATATGCGGAGCTTCACTAATGGCGATACAATCATTATTGAACCATGGAGAGCTTCAGCTTTCCCGGTACTTAAGGACCTCGTAGTGGATCGCACCGCATTTGAGCGCATCCAGCAGGCCGGAGGTTTTGTATCGGTGAATACCGGTTCAGTTCCTGATGCCAATGCTATTCCGATTCCGAAGGAAAATGCCGACGAAGCGTTCTTATCTGCAGCTTGTATCGGTTGTGGTGCTTGTGTTGCAGCCTGTAAAAATTCCAGTGCCATGTTATTTGTAAGTGCCAAAGTTTCGCAATATGCACTGCTTCCGCAGGGTCAGGTGGAGCGGACGGAGCGCGTTTTGAAAATGGTGGAACAAATGGATAAGGAAGGTTTCGGAGCGTGCACTTTTACTGAGGCATGTGAAGCCGAATGCCCGAAGGAGATAAAGGTCTCCAACATTGCACGTTTGAATAGGGAGTACATCCGTGCAAAGTGGTTTTCATAAAGTGAGGTAAAAATTAAGCTGCCAGTCGCTTTACGCGGATAGTGTGACGTCTTCCAGCATTACCTTCCTGACATATTCGATCAGGTCATCGAAAAATACGGTGAACTCGTACTCAAACGCTGCATATCTTCCGCGCAGTGCATCAGCTGCATGTTCCATTCCTGAATTAAAAGAAGTGCGTTTCGACATACCCGTTAGTACACTTTGAATGCCTTCCAGCGAACCATAATTAACCAGCCAGTTGTTGGCGATCATATATCGCAGCATATTCTGGGTGCGCAAAGGCATTATTGCAGTATATGTTGAAGACAGCCTGTAAAATGTATCTGCGTATTGCGTTAACGGAACTATTGAATACCGGTTCCAGTTTTTTGCAAGAAAGTGATCGTAATAGATATCGGTAATTACCGGAGCGTACTTGTGGAATTGCGGGCGCAGACTGATCTTCGACTGTTCAACTACAGGGTGATGGTCGGTATAATAATCGATTTTGCGATGCAGAAAAACGCCTTTCTGAATGGTATCCGGCAGGTTGTTTACAGCTTTACCTTTCACATGATCGGCTATAAAGTTGCCGATTTTCAGGTCAGGATTATCACCCGACAAGTATAGGTGAGCCAGGCAATTCATGGAATTATTCTTCCCATTTAATTCCTATGGTAACGGAAAAGCCGTTTTGTTCCGTAACAACATAGTTGGGATAGGGATTCAGGGGATCGGGGAAAGGTCCGATTACAAAGTTAACCTTACCCATAAATGTTGAATCGGGCAGATCGTAATCATAAATATTAATGTCAATGCTAGAGCCAAACGGCACCACTTCAAAAGGAGTAAGCAGGTAATAAGGTATGCTATCGGTTTCAGAGATATTTAAAAAATGGGAATTCTGACTCCATAAAACCGGTGGTTGTGGATCAGGAGGAGTAATATTAAAGAAGATATCGGGCTCCCCAAGAGTATCGTAAGCGGCAGGATCTGCAACATCCCAGCTGAGGCCACCCGGGTCAGTAATGGGAAAGGAGTTTAACTGCACAAGTGTAATAGAAGCCTTGCTTTTCGGGGTTATCACCGGCGTTCCATTCTCTACATCCGGGAGAAACGGATCATCCTGGCATCCTGTTGCAACGATAGCGAAGAGTAAAAAGATAAAAAAGGCGGTTTTTTGAATGGAAACCGGTAATTTGTGCATGATTTTATGAATGATAATAAAAATAAAAACGTTTTTGTGGTTGTAAAATTATATAATTTTACGGTAAGCAACCCTCCTCCGGAACCCAATCTATAGCTGACTTTCAATAAAACTACATTTTTTTTTATACAAATAGTATTTTATTATTAATTATTTATTTTTACTCAAAATTCGATAAAACCTAACCTACTATGGCATCCCGAACTTCCAAAAAAGGTAAAGCCACTAAATCTTCAAAGAAGCCTGCTTCTAAAAAGCCGGCTGCAAAGAAGAAAGCTGCTAAAAAGGCTGTTTCAAAGTCTGCTTCCAAGAAGAAGCCCGCTAAAAAAGCTGTTGTAAAATCGAAAGCAAAATCGAAACCTGCAAAGAAAGCTGCGGTCAAGGCTAAATCAAAGCCTGCTAAAAAAGCTGCTCCGAAGAAACCGGTTAAAAAAGCAGCAGTAAAAAAACCAGCTCCCAAGGCTAAAGCGGCCCCAAAAGCTAAAGCAACGGTAAAAGCGAAAGCACCGGCTAAACCTAAGGCACCGGCAAAACCGGTTGCTGTGAAAAAAACAGCCCCGCCGAAAGTTGAAGCGAAAGCTCCGGCGAAACCCATCGCAAAACCTGCTCCGCCCAAGGCAGCAACGCCGCCTAAGCCTACCACACCGGCGAAACCGAAAACGGAAGTCGTTGAAAGGGTAACATTCATTCCACCGGGTACAACTGTACACGAAAAAGAAACAACGACCAAAATTGATCAGGATGATTTTAAAGGAAAAGTCATCACCAAGGTAACCGAAGTGGAAACGGATCTGGATGCTGATGAAGATGGTATAGATGAATTCCGCGTCCCCGGCGAGAAGATTCACGACTGGGGCGAAATCCTAACTCGTGAAGATGATGAAGAAGAAGAGGAAGAAGAGGATGAGGATCTGGAGAGCCCTCTGTTCTGATAAAATAACAAGTTATTGATGTATAAAAACCTGGTGAATGCCAGGTTTTTTTATTGGTAGTGGGGACCTTCATTTCCTCATTCACTAAACAGGAAACGAACACAATATTGAATAATACTTAACATTTATTGATTATTGAATAAGTATTCAATTTTTCACTTATCTAACCTATTCCTTATTCAATAAGTGTTATATGTTATTCAATTTTTTTGTTCGGCCTGATTGAATAACACTTATTGATTATTGAATAAGTTTAAAATCCTTCCATACTTTGGTTAGGTAATATAAACGCGATCAGCGTTCATGTTGTCAGAATGTTTATAAATATTTGATTATCTATACTCTACAATGTGAATTTAAATAATATCAAAAAGGTCATTGCAGATAAAATTTAACCATTACCTTTGCAGACTCAAAATGAAAACCACACCCTGTTTTCAATTGTTCGAAATCAGGGCTCAGGTTCAGTCGGAATCTGAAACATAAAATATAGTGCGGGGTGGAGTCCGCCATACGGCGGATAGTTCGTTGAAGAATAAAACATAGTGCGGGGTGGAGCAGTGGTAGCTCGTTGGGCTCATAACCCAAAGGTCATCGGTTCGAATCCGGTCCCCGCTACCTGAGAAGCCTGGTATTAACCGGGCTTTTTTTATTAAAAGTACATTGGTAAATAATGTACATCAAGTAGACCGCTAAGGACTCAACCTTATAAAAGAAGGGTTATTCCTAATTTAGCATTCTAACAGAAAAATGAATCACAAAGCCGGATTTGTAGCAATAATTGGGAAACCGAATGTCGGTAAGTCCACTCTTTTAAACCAATTGCTTGGAACCCGGCTTACTATGGTCACACCCAAAGCTCAAACCACCCGGCATCGCATTAAGGGAATTCTTAATGATGAAAATTACCAGGTGGTTTTCAGTGATACTCCGGGAATCCTCAAATCAGCATACCGGCTTAATGACCGGATGATGAATGCTGTGGATGCTTCACTAACTGATGCCGACCTGGCTATGCTAGTGGTAGAGATTGGAGAAAAAGGGCTCTCGGAAGAAGTTGCATTGCGGATCAGGAATCTCCTGGTTCCTCTAATCATAGTGATAAATAAGGTTGATACCGGTACCCAGGAACAACTGGAGGAACGGGTTGCCTATTGGAATGATACACTTAAGCCCACAGCCATTATTCCGATCTCAGCGCTGGAAGCTTTTAATACGGATGCGGTGTTAAAGACAATATTATCTCTGATTCCGGAATCACCTCCGTTCTTTGATAAGGAAGATCTCAGTGACCGTAACCTTCGCTTTTTCGTTACTGAAATAATCCGCGAAACATTATTGCTACAGTTTCACAAAGAAGTTCCCTATTCGTGTGAAGTTGCAGTTATAGAGTACAAGGAAGCTGCTGATATCGATCGGATACGTTGCGAAATTTATGTTGACCGCGAATCACAAAAAGCGATTTTACTCGGACATAAAGGCGCTGCCATTAAGAAGCTTGGTACCGAAGCACGAAAAAAAATTGAAGCATTTGTCGGGAAGCATGTGTTCATTGACCTGACTGTTAAAGTTCGCTCCGACTGGAGAAATGACGAAAAGCAGCTTGATAAATTCGGTTACAGCGAAGAATAAAAAATACATTGGCAAACATCGTAGCTATAGTAGGTCGCCCGAACGTGGGCAAATCAACACTCTTCAACAGGCTCGTGGAAGCACGAAAAGCAATTGTTGATGAAGTGAGTGGTGTTACGCGCGATCGCCATTATGGAAAGGCCGACTGGACCG
>JANWID010000302.1 GCA_025450095.1 Bacteroidia bacterium
ATCGTGGCTACATGCTGATACTTCCAGGGTTTCATTAACAGGTCATAGCAGGGGAGGAGGAATGGCAATTCTTAAAGCTGCCGAAGATGCCCGAATTCGTTCGGTTGCTACCTGGGCGGCAGTATCGGATTTCAGCCGGTTCTTAACCATGCAGGATATTGAGCGCTGGAAAAAAACCGGAGTGTATTACGTCGAGAACTACCGTACCGGGCAACAGATGCCGCTCTACCTTCAACTGTATGATGATTTTGTTGCCAACCAACACCGTCTGCATATTCGTTCGGCTGTGGAAAAGTTGAATATTCCGTTACTGGTTGTTCATGGTACTCGTGATGAAACAGTATCATTCGACCAGGCGCTCGAGCTGCATGCCAGGAATCCCGCCATTGCTGAATTGCTCGAGATTGAAGGCGGTGATCACACTTTTGGTGCAGTGCATCCATTTCAGGAAGCAACACTGCCCGAACATTTCAGGAGAGTCGTGGAAGAAACATCAGAATTTTTCAAAAAGCATAACCGGTGAACCGGAAATATTCCTGTTATTCTCATTTAATCCATCGGTATGCCCATTAAACTTGCCATTGGGGGTACACGAGGTATTCCGAATCAATATGGTGGATTTGAACAGTGTGCTGAATTTTTATCTGTACTCCTTTCGGAGATGGATTATGAGGTAACTGTATATAATTCTCATTATCACGAATACCAGGAAAAAAAATTCGGGAAGGTGAATATTGTTCACATTCACAACCCGGAAACTACAATTGGAACAGCAGGGAATTTTCTTTACGATTATGCTTGTATTAAAGATGCTGTCAGAAATGAAATGGATATTCTACTTGTTCTGGGTTATACAACCGCATCCGTTTTTTATGGTTCATTTTATTTCGGAAAAACAATACTGGTTACCAATATGGATGGCCTGGAATGGAAACGTGATAAGTGGAATCCCATGGTAAAGAAACTGGCGAAATGGTTTGAAAAACTTGCCGCTATACACTCGCCACACCTGGTCTCGGACAATGCAGAGATCAGGAATTACCTGTTGCGAACATATCAGCGTGACTCGGCATTCATACCTTACGGTTGTACAATTTTTCATTCACCCAATGAAAATCTCCTTCCGGAATATGATGCCCGGCCCGGTGAATATGGAATCATCATCGCCAGGATGGAAGCGGAAAATAATATCGAAATGATGCTCGAGGGATTTGTCCGTTCAAAACAGGATTGTATGTTGCTGGTCGTCGGTAATACGGTTACCGGCTATGGTAAAAAAATGAAAAGGATGTTTGGAGCTGAAAAGAGGATAAAGTTTACCGAAGGAATATACAACCTGGATGTGTTGAATAACCTCCGGTATTTTTCACGCTATTACCTGCATGGACATTCGGTGGGAGGAACCAACCCGGCCCTCCTCGAAGCGATGGCTTCCGGTGCTTTTGTAATAGCCCATGGAAATGAATTTAACCGTTCTGTGTTACAATCGAACGGACTCTTTTTTGATTCAACATCTTCTCTTATTGAATTGCTGGATCAGCGAAATTACCTTGGAGACTTACGGGCAGACTGCATTTCACGGAATTATGAACAAGTGAATACGCGTTACAACTGGAATGTAGTTGCAAAGCAGTATCATGAGCTTTTCAGCAAGCTGATGAAAAAATGATTGTTCACATTTATGGTTAAAAACTTCTGTGGTGTTCCCGGTGAATGTTAAAATATTGTGTTCAAATTTGGCAATGTATTATCGCTTATGCTGAAATCTGCTTACTGCAATTCCCGTACAGTCCTGATCATAATGATGCTATTGCTTGCCGGAAAAGGACAGGCACAACATTATTATTTCCCGCTGAATAATGAATACATGACGCGATATGATTCGTCGTTATATCGTGTCGGTTCAACAGTCCATACTTCTGTTAAACCTTTTATCAGCAATGAAGTGGAGGCAGTCACTTCCATCGATACGATTGATGCTTTCAAAATAAAGGATAAAAAATTCAACAACTCCCTGGTGGGACGGAAGCTCTTTCGCGATCACCTGGTACAGGTTCCTGCTGAAGATTTTTTCCTTTACGGAGATTTTAATTTTGAATTCAGTGGTGGGAAGTCAATGGAGACGGTTGAGGATAAGAACTGTTTCATCAATTCAAGGGGATTTTCACTTGGCGGAACTTTCGGCAAACGGTTTTCATTTTATACTTCGTTCGTTGAATCCCAGTCCACCTTCTCTACCTATATCGATTCTGCAGTCAGGAGAACCCTGGTAGTGCCGGGTGCCAGCCGTATCAAGAATTACGGTGACAAATTTGATTATGGAACCGCTTTTGGATCCATTGCTTATTCGTTGAAAAAATATTTCAGTTTTCAGTTTGGTCACGATAAAAATTTTATCGGCGATGGTTATCGTTCCATGTTGCTTTCAGATAACTCCTATAATTATCCATTCCTGAAGATCAATGCCAATTTCTGGAAAATAAAATACATGGTACTGTACACCATGTTCCAGGACGGACCTTACGCACATAATAACGATGACCAGAGCTTCCGAAGGAAATATGCAACATTTCATTACCTCGATGTCAACATTGGAAAACACCTGACTTTCGGAATATTGGAATCGATTATTTTCAAGTATGATTCAACCAGGGGTTATGATCTCAATTATCTGAACCCGGTAATCTTCCTACGGCCTACGGAGTTTGCAGAAGGTTCGCCCGATAATGTTCTTATGGGATTCAATCTCCGCTGTAAGCTTAACAGCAGGGCGTATGTTTATGGTCAGCTGATGCTGGATGAATTCAAACTCGATGAAGTGAAAGCCGGAAACGGATGGTGGGGGAATAAACAAGCCTTCCAGTTAGGATTCAGAACATTCAGCATTTTCGGACTCAAGAATCTCGATGTACAGGGAGAATACAATTATGCCCGGCCTTATACATACCAGCACAAAGCTCCGACTTCAGCATATTCCCATTACAATGAGCCATTGGCTCATCCTCTTGGAGGGAATTTCTGGGAGGCAATCGGATCTTTGAATTATTCCTGGAAGCGATGGAATGTTATGGCCAGAGGTATCTATGCAAAAGTTGGGTACGACTATGATAGTACGGGCACACCCGCTAATTACGGGCATAACGTCCTGCTCAGCTATGACGACAAAGTGAGTGATTATGGAAACGAAACGCTGCAGGGCCTTGAAACCACGGTAATTAATGGAGAATTCAGGGTATGGTACCTGCTCAATCCGAAGAGCAATATGGTTATTGAAACCGGTGCCCGTTTGCGTCAGTCCGAAAACCGGTATGGTACCGATAATACCATGTACATATACTTTGGTATCCGAACCAATCTTGTGAATCGTTATTTTGATTTCTAATGTTAAAACTGTCTGATACCCGGATATTGTTGCGTGATCCGAATGAAATTTGTAACTTCACCCATAAATTGAGCAATTTTACAAAAATTTGCACGCTCCTGAAGAGACAGAACATACATTTGTCAGATCTAGAAAAACGGCTTCATGATTAATATCGCTTTTGGTTGCATAACCGCTTTCATCATTACATTTTTGGCGATACCATCAATAATCAAAGTTGCCATTATTAAAAACCTTTTCGATGAACCCGGTGAACGTAAAGCGCATAAATCAAGCATTCCAACATTAGGGGGTCTTGCTATTTTTGCTGGGGTTGTTTTTTCCTACACATTCTGGTCTTCGGGTATTGATGATGAATCAGCACAATACATCATTTCAGCCATCATCGTCATGTTTTTTATCGGAATCAAAGATGATATCATCGAGCTGACACCCAGGAAAAAGTTTTACGGCCAGCTTATTTCTGCTATCATCATCGTATTGTTTGGGGAAATCCGGGTTACTAACCTGTTCGGAATCTTTGGGATTTATGAAATTCCCTATTGGTTCAGTATTCTTTTTTCGCTCTTTACCATTCTTACAATCGTGAACGCTTTCAACCTGATTGATGGTATAGATGGTCTTGCTGCCGGAATTGGGGCCATAGCATCTTTTGCCTTCGGACTCTGGTTTTACAACTACAACCAGATATCCTTATGTATTCTTTCGTTTACATTATTCAGTTCGCTGCTGGCTTTCCTCGTTTATAATTTCTCACCTGCCAACATATTTATGGGTGATACGGGATCGCTCATTATAGGGCTGATATTATCCGTGCTGGCCATCAAGTTTATTCAGCTGAGTTTTGCATCACCACCCTATGCATTTCCTTTCCGTTCCAGTCCAGCCATGGCCATTGCCATCCTGATCATTCCACTTTTCGATACGTTGAGGATCTTCATCTTGCGTGTAATGAATAAGCGGTCACCGTTCATAGCCGACCGCAACCACATGCATCATCTTTTACTTGACCTGGGTCTTTCACATCGGGGAGTGTCATTGACTCTTTACACGGTCAATATATTTTTCATCATGACAGCCCTGATGCTGCGGGATATTTCAAGTCTTGTCCTGCTCATCATACTTTCACTTATGGCCGTCATTTTTAGCGTGGTTCCTTATGTAATCCTGAGGTACATGCGGGATAAAAAAGTGGACTTCCGATTTGAGAAGTAAAAGGGTATTTACTTTAAAATTTGAGAATCAGAGCCTTTTTAGGTTACAGTAATTTTAATATTAAGTCACATTTCATGGCTTAACTATACTTTTCAAGCCATTTTTCTATAGTTTCAGACTTCACATCAAATTTTTAAAAGGCTGGTAAACAATCAATTATAACAAAGAATCAAATTGTTGATAAATTTCCTCAGAATTATGATTAACTTATTGACATACTGACTGTAAGATTGAAGACAAAAGGGGTGGATTTTTTTTAATTTTGCCCGTAATTTAGCCATACAGTTGTAAATTAATTTAATGAGGCAGTACATCAAATTACTGAAAGGCATTTGCTTGATTACCCTGATGGGGTTGGGAGGGTTACCTCTTGCAGCTCAGCAGGTTGAAAGCCAGGCATGCGCAATAGCAGGACCCTGTGATCCGATTGTGGAGATGCTGGATAGTCTGGTTACATTGAATCATGTAATCCGCTATAACAATCTCAGCACCTTCGGAGCGGGAACAACTTCAAAAACGGATCTTCCTTATTATAGTGATGAGATTTATGCTCAGCGGATGCGGACCATATATTCCCCGATTCCGCTGGAGTACAATGACCAGGTTAGACAGTATATCGAATTATACGGATATAAAAAACGGGAACTGACCAGCAGGGTATTGGGATTATCGACACTTTATTTTCCTTTGTTTGAACAGATTCTCGACCAGGAAGGATTGCCTCTTGAATTCAAATACTTATCGGTTGTAGAATCGGCTTTGAACCCGGTTGCCGTATCACGTGTTGGTGCCACAGGTCTCTGGCAGTTTATGTATAATACCGGCAAGCTTTATAATTTGAA
>JANWID010000303.1 GCA_025450095.1 Bacteroidia bacterium
GTCCAAGTCCATCTGTATAAGGACTTCTTCCCACGCTCACCAGGCAATAATCACCTTCGAAAGATACCGTTTCGTCTGACTTCAGATTTTTGGCGGTAACGGTTACTGATTTTCCTTTCACGGTTGCTGCAGTAACAGCATGATTGAAGTAGAAAGCAAACCCCAGCTTTTTAAGTGACCTTTCAAGCTCTTTTCCGAGCGAGAGATCCATGGTTCCGATAATGCCCTGGGTAAATTCAACAACAGATATTTTCGATCCAAGTCTTGCATATACCGAACCCAGCTCCAATCCGATTACACCGCCACCGATAATGACCATATGCTTCGGTATTTCTTCAAGATTGAGAGCTTCAGTAGATGTTATGATTCTCTTTTTATCGTTCACAACTCCTTTCAGTACCGCTGGTTTGGAACCGGTTGCAATAATAATTTTTTTTGCGGCAAGCGTTTCCGCTCCACCTTCTTCACGATTTACCCTGACCAGAACCGGCGATTCAAATACACCGGTACCAGTATAAACGTCAACCTTATTTTTTTTCATAAGGTAGCTCACACCATCAACAGTTTGTTTTACCACACCGTTTTTCCTAATTATCATTTGTTTCAGATCAGTCTTCAATCCGGAAATAATGATGCCGTGTTCCTGGAAAGTATTTGCAGCATTGTGATAATGTTCACTGGAATCGAGAAGTGCCTTGGAAGGAATGCATCCCACATTCAGACAGGTGCCGCCTAAAACAGGATACTTTTCAACAATCGCAGTTTTCATTCCGAGTTGTGCACACCGGATCGCGCATACATAACCACCCGGGCCGGAGCCGATAATTATTACGTCATAATTTTTCATAGAAAAGGAAATAGCGAAGCATCAGTACTTCAGGTTGTAAAAGTAGGGATTTCGGAAATGTGAATTAAGCCCTTTGTCGTTTCCATCGCAGGAACACCAAAAGAGAAATAAATGCCAATGAAAACGCAATGCAGATCTTACCTATGATATCACCGGTACAGGCATAAAGGGTTAAAGAATCGTTGCTGTTCAGGGTTCCCTTGATTGCATCGGGAGTCCACCACGTAGTTGGTTGTAAAATGTCTCCCCGCTGGTTTATAAAACAGGAAATCCCTGTATTTGCAGAACGGGCGATGGACCGGCGGAATTCGATTGCCCGTAGCGTTCCATAAGCAAGATGCTGCCGGTAGCCGGGAGTATCGCTCCACCATCCATCATTGGTAATGATAAAAATCAACGAGGCACCCAACCGGATATCGTGTGACAGATAATCGCCGTATATTGACTCATAACAGATCACCGGTGCGATAACAGGCTTTGAATTGTTTCGCGTAAAAACAACAGGCTTATCCTGCATGCCCAGACTACCTGAAGTCCCTCCGAGATCAATTGCAAAATTCTCAAGGTGCTTAAAAATAGCAGGGAATGGCATTTTCTCGACACCGGGAACCAGCTTTGATTTGTGATGGAGAGAGATCTTACCTTCCGGCTCCAATTGCATCGCTGTATTGTATGAGTCGTAATAACCTTCGGCCCGTGTGAATTTACGGGCAGTCGCTGTTCGAAGGTTACTATCGGGATAAAACCGGTTTGAAGCCAGGCCGATCACCCAGGTTGCATTTGGAAAAGTTTCCTGAAACTTTTTTAGTCTTTCGATATGTGCATGTGATTCCAGCTCTTCTTCCCAAATACCATCGGGCAATGCAGTCTCAGGTGCCACGATATAATTTGTAGTACTATCGGTGACACGGGCTGCAAGTGTGAGTATACGCTGCAGCTGATCCTCAGAGCTCATGCCTGAGAATTTTTCGTTGTATGGGTCGATATTGGGTTGTACGATCGCAATATTCACCGGATCGGGTTTTTCTTCATAAGTATAATACCGGATGACAGAATATGCAACGGGAACACCAATCCCTATTACAATCAGCAAAGGGATGCGGCGGACCAATGGTGCTGATTTAGTTAACCGGGAAAAGGCATACAGGTAAATCAGTACGTTCACTTTCCAGATCCATGCTGTTCCTCCAAGGGCACCCATAAACTCATACCATTGTACCATGAGCGGCCATCCGGCAAATCCATTTCCCAGTGTCAGCCAGGGCCAGGATAAATCCCAATCCATGTGCAGGTATTCGAAAGTGATCCAGTAACACACCAGGGCGATGTAACCCAGGCCACCATGCATTCCTCTTAATTTTTTCCGGGTGAAATGAAAAAGCAGGAAAACAATTGCCATGAATAAAGCATTGCATGTTATGGCAGCTACAGCTCCGAAAAAGCTGGCATATTTTACCCACCAGGTGGTAAGCAGGTTAAAGGTTAGAAATGTGATATAGCTGAATAAAAAAACTCTTCTTCCGCTTTTTTCCGGGCGCTCCCTGAAATAAAGATCCTCCACATATAACAATGGAACCAATGCAATAAAAAGCAATGGCGCAAAACCACGTGCAGGCCATCCCAGGAAGAGCAATATACCGGATAACAGTGAAGCGGCAATTAATTCCCAACGCGATGAAAGCAGCTTCATAAACTAATTAAATAAAATAATTTGTATGTTTTTCGCAAAGACGTAAAGATTGAAAACACGAAATTATAAAATCTGCAAACTGTACGTCAATCTTGCCGTGGATTACAAATCCTCAAATTTTAATGCGCCGGATTAAAAATCCTGCGCGGCATCTGCAAACTGTACTTCAATCTGGTAATATGACTGCCGACTGCAAACTGCCGACCGTACTAGTCACTCTTCACTATATTACCTCATCAAATACATTTTCCCCCACCCCTTAGTAAAATACTGGTCAGCGCCGGTTTCGCGTTTTTCAATGTTGGCTCCGTTCAGTTTGGTGAGAACACGATAAAGGTAAATTCCATTCGCAAGCTGGTCACCAAATTCATCCCTCCCATTCCATGCATACTCTGTAATATTTCGGCCGATATGAATTGACCCCAGTTCATCGCGCATAATTTCACGTACTACTTTTCCGGAAATGGTCATGATCTGGATTTTGAAATATTCAGGGATTTCAGAACCGGTAAGTGTAAATACAAAACGTGTGGAAGTAGAAAATGGATTCGGGTAATTAATTACCTCGGTAATCGTAGCTTTATTGATGACCTCAAAGGTTATCCTGTAATCATTATCTCCTGAAACATTTCCTGATACATCAGAAGCCTGCACCCAAAGTTCATAAACACCATCTTTGGTAAATATCGGTTTGTATTCGATGGTAAAAGTATTTTGCGGAAGATTTGCCGGGCACCATTTGAGCAATAAATCGGCAGGGCCAGAACATGCACCGGATTCAAAAAATACTTTCGATTGTATGCCATCAGGATCTTTTATGAAAAATTGCCAGTCGCTGGTGTCATCAAGTGCCAGGTGCTGGTTTTCATCCTTCAGCTTAACAATGATCAAAGGTTTTCCGGAAATTATATCTCCGTTCAAAATATGTACACCGTCGAACGTAACTTCCAATATCGGGTTTGTGATATCGCGATCGACCTGGAATAATATTTCAGCAATATTATTCAAATGATATTGTTCCGGCTGATCATTATGCGGATTGGCTTCGATCCAGAGGGAATTCAATCCCGCATACCCTCCTGTATTAAAGCTGACCTTGCTGATAATTGTATCATTGGGGTTAGTGGGTTTATAAAGAGGAGATGAAATATTATGACGGACGTGATTATTATCGTACATATAAAAATCAACCAACAAGGATTCCGCAGGCACATTGCCAATATTTTCAATCGCCATTTCCATATTCAGCTCAGATCCTTCCTGCAGCGTATCCTGGTTCAACACAAAATGCAAAGCCGGATTCAACGCCAGTTCGGGAACCTCATCAAAATAAATCTGCCAACGATCCAGCTGTGGTGGTGTGAATAACACGGTATCCTGCAAATAAGCCCGGAGTCTCAACCGGGGATATTGCAATGGGTCAATACTGTTGATGATTACATCCGGTGTGCTTACCTGGATTCCCTGGAAACCTGGTACCGGGACTTCCGTTCCGTTAGGTTGAATTCCGATTATGTCAATAGCAGCTGAATCCTGGGGTGAAGGGTTTTCAAATGGAAATTGTTCCCAGTGTAATGCAGTCCATCCGGTAGCAGGACCAATAGGAACCGATTGAACAAAACCACGATCCCAGTTTCCACCAAGAGCTTTTGTCAGCTGGATGTATTGGTTCAGTGTATCACCAGCTACTTCCTGGGTAAATGAATTGTCACCAACTTTAGTAAAGAAAATATATGGATTACCATTTTGCATGGAGTTAATGATGGTGCCACCCTGTGACGTCATCCATGCTGCCAACCCAGGATTCCAGGTTGAATATTGAGGATTTACTACTGTGTAAAGTCCCATATAATGTCCTGCAGGAATTGAATTTAAAGCATTCAATAAAGAATCCATTCCGGCCTGGTCAGCCCGATAAATGAAATATTTTTCGATGCGATTCCTGCAGCACGTCGCACACGAATGATTAACCTGTCCCAGTTCATGATTCCCGGTATCCCAGAAATCAAGACTTACCGGGTCAATGACAAATAAATGTATTGACTTAGCAAAGGAGCACAATCCATACTCAACTACAACACTATTCATTTCAATTGTAGGAACCTGGCTCGGTGGATTCGGATACATATAATTCCGGACCAATAACGAAGAAGTGCTTTGGACAAAAGTAAATGTGGAATTATAACTGTTACTATATGTGATATTGGTGAATTTGTCTTTTTTGAATTGTGAATAATGCGCCTGCGACCATCCGGTAGTATCCAGCTTATGAATAAAAGAACTTTCATTCCAGTTAGGATGAATGGTATCACCTGGCATCGAATCGCGACTCACGCGCCAGTAATAAACAAGATTCTGCGAAAGCGTAAATGGTAGTTGCCATTTCACCACGCCGCCCGGACTAGTTACAATTCCCTGCTGCATGAACGGACTATTGAACGTATCAACTGTGTCGATCTGGAATACATACGGTTTTGGTGGAAGGAACGGGCTGATTGTTGACGCTTTCAGTTTAATATTATTAACAGGAACAATTGAAAACTCAGCCGGGTAAACCGGGATAATATCCGCTGATTGGATTTGTAAAATTACATTGGAAGCAGAATTATTGGCAGGATTGCACTCCGTAATATTTGAATTTATCTGAACATCAAAAAAGTTTACCCCAACTCCATTTACATTGTCGACCGGAAGTTGGAAGCTTATTGTGTCTTTATAAGCAACGCCGGGGATAACGGTATCTTTTTCAAAGATGGTAGAACCATCAGGATAATGTCTTGTAAGATGAATAGTAATAGGATCACTTACTGCCATACCCAGGTTTGTTACCACCACATTCACATAAAATGAATCGAGTTCGGATGTAACAGTTGTAGGCGTGAAATATACATTGGCGTTACTGGTAGTATAGTCCGGCTGGCTGAAAGAATTTAATACCAATGCAGGGTCACCGGAAA
>JANWID010000304.1 GCA_025450095.1 Bacteroidia bacterium
ATCGGGTGGTGGAAGTAAAGTGCCGGTGTTCAGAAAATGTTTGATCTCATTAAATATCCATGGGTAACCAATGCTGGCTCTTCCGATCATCACACCATCCACACCATAACGGTCGCGCATAAGTTTTGCTTTGGCTGGTGAATCCACATCACCATTTCCGAAAATTGGTATTTTAATCCGTGGGTTATTTTTTATTTTCCCAATAAGTTCCCAGTCGGCTGGACCTTTATACAATTGGGCACGTGTACGACCATGAATCGAAAGGGCAGCAATTCCAATATCCTGGAGACGTTCGGCGACATCCTCAATGTTCCGGGTATTATCATCCCAACCTAATCTCGTCTTCACAGTTACAGGCCGGGTAGCAATCTTCACGATTTCCGAGGTCATGGATACCATTTTCGGGATATCCTGCAACAATGCTGCTCCGGCTCCTCTGCAAGCTACATTTTTAACCGGGCAACCGTAATTGATATCGATCAGGTCGGGATTAGCATCATCGGCTATACGACCTGCTTCACGCATCGAATCGATATCAGAACCAAAGAGCTGGATACCAATCGGCCGTTCGTATTCAAAAATATCAAGTTTCTGAACGCTCTTGGCAGCATCTCGGATGAGTCCTTCCGAAGAAATAAACTCGGTATACATCATATCCGCACCATGATCCTTGCATACCGCACGGAATGGCGGATCGCTGACATCCTCCATGGGTGCCAGCAACAGGGGAAATTCCCCGAGTTCTATAGATCCGCTCTTAACCATTTCAACTGTCGCAATACCATGCTCTTAAAAACAACTCCCGGGACAAGAAGACACGGGAGCGGCTGGAATTGCTAATTTCGCTGCAAATTTAATGAAAATCATGTTAACAGGCTTCTTTGAAGACAAACCCGTTTACCGTAAGTTCCTGATTGTAGTCAGCCTGGTACTTTTTTCCACTATAATTTTCAGTATGCTCGCGGCATTGATTGCTGACGCACTCTATGGTATCAATATTCTGAAAGATCCCACAGCCCTGGGTAACCTGGAAGACCCAAACGTATTGGATGCATTAAAGATGATGCAGCTACTTTCTACCGGCATCGGAATGTTTTTGGTGCCTTCTATCATCCTGGCGTGGCTATTCAGTAAACAGCCGGCAAACTACCTGCAATTACATCGCCTCAATCCTTCGCATGTACCCCTGGTTATATTGGTAATGTTTGTGGCAGTTCCCGCAATAAACCTGATGTTGATATGGAATCAGCAAATGCAGTTGCCTCCAGGGTTATCGGGAATCGAATCATGGATGAAGGACAGTGAGGACAACGCCATGAAAATTACTGAGGCTTTACTCGATATGCATTCTACCGGCGATATGTTTTATAACCTGGTTATCATTGCACTGCTTCCGGCAATCGGTGAAGAACTCTTGTTCCGGGGAATATTGCAACGTCTCTTTGGTGAACTGACACGCAACCTGCACCTGTCGATCCTGATCACATCCATAATTTTCAGCGCCATTCACATGCAGTTTTATGGCTTTCTTCCCCGCATGATGCTGGGTATGTTGTTTGGCTATCTGCTGTATTGGACCGGTAGTTTATGGGTTCCAATGCTGGCACATTTTGTAAATAACGGCGCCGCAGTGGTATTTGCATGGATCGCAACCCAGAAGGAAATGCCTTTCGACCAGGATACTATCGGTACGCTGGATGGTCAATGGGTGCTTGTGTCTGTTTCTCTTGGGATACTAACGGTGTGCCTGTACCAAATTCAGCGCACCGGTTATTATATTGATAAAAATTTCTGAAAAATTTTAAATATTAAATTTTACATCTTATATTTTAAATTTAAATATTGCAAATTAAAATGTCAATTTAAAATATAAGATATAAAATTTCAGAAGTAAGATATAAAAGGCTTTTTAACTGGTAATTTCCTTAGTCAGCTTTGTAAATCCGATCACCGAGTTATCGTCATCATGCAGTGCGGTGAGCAGCATGCTGCCCCAGAAAATAGATCCATCCTTTCGTACACGCTTCCCTATATATTTGGCGCGGCCTTCAATTTTTGCATTTTCAATAAGCTTTTGTGGCAGATTCATGATGCGATCTTCTGGCAAATAAAATATAGAGAAATTTTGTCCAAGGATTTCTTCAGCCTTATATCCTTTAATGGCTTCTGCTCCATTGTTCCAGGTTAAAATGGTTCCATCAATATCGAGCAGGATTATCGCGTAATCCATGATTTCCTCGATCATCTTCTTATGCAGTTTCTGGAGCTTTTCAGTCTTATCAAATAAAATCATTTAGTGTGTCTTGTTTTCAGACTGTAACAAAAATAATAAATTGTTAAACACATGCAGGTGCAAAAAAGGAATTACACTAAAATATATGAACAGCCCCTGTTAACAAATCCAAAACTTTCCCCTACATGAGGAAAATTTTACATAGAAAGAGGTAAATTATACTTGGCTTAATTTATGAGCCTGTGAACAAAAATATTTAAGAATTTCATACATCTCTATTCTCCTCTATCTGATACCAGTAATTTCTCAACCAAAATTGTTTTGTTCTCCTGAATCAACCGGGCATAATAAACACCGTTAGACAGGTTTTCATTTTGAATTCTGATTTCCCGACCAGAAATATTTCCTATTCTGAAAACTTCTCTTCCCAGGGAGTTATATATCGACAAAACGGCGTTTTGTAAATTTTGTTCTACAACAATTTTTATTTCTGTGGTAAATGGATTTGGGAAGATGGTAACATTACCTGATAGTAACGATTCTCCAATTCCCGTACAGGATGTCAGTGTAACATCATCTACAAAACAATATGAAAATTGAATACCTGAAGGATTTACATTGGTTATTGTAGTAGAAACATCAGGAAAGAAGTTTCCGATTACAATAAAATTTTCTCCACCAACTGCTGTATATGTTCCGGAGATTAGTGTCCAGGATGCGGAATCCAACATGTTTCCGGCGACATTAACCAGTTGCGGAGTAACATTCATAATTCCCGGATAAGGGAGGGACGTGGTAGCAGTGTCTGCGAAGTAAACACCAATAGCATCAGTGGTATAACGGCAATTGTTGCCCAGGTTAACAAACATGGTTAACTGGTAACATTGTCCCGCTACCAATTCTTCTGTAATTTGTACTTCAAGGTACTCCCTGCTGTTAGTTATTAAATCGAAATAAAGATAAATACCACTGTAACCATTTCCGGAATGTGCTGCCTGGAATCCCAAAGAGTTATTCGGCACACTCATTCCAGAGGAACATGAATTGTAATAATCGGATGCACCACCCAGGTTACTTGGCTCGAACCACGGAAAGGCCAGATCCAGTTGGCTCGACGTAGTCGGACAACTGGTGAAGAATTCAAAATCACCATTAGGAATCAGGTTCTGCGAATATGCTGACCGGACCTGTGCGATAATAAGGATCAGTAAACAAATGAAACGAAGCCTGGGATCCATGTAAGAATTTTTTAATGCTTTGCTATTCCAATATCAATTTGTCAATAAAAACATCATCGCAAGTTGTTATTCTTACTAAATACATTCCGCGAGAAAATCCCCGGACATCTAGGATCTGTTCATTTGAAGATTTGGGGTATTCTGTTGTGTATTTAACTCTCCCGGTAACATCAATGAGTTGCAGCATTCCATTACAGTTTGCCTTGTTTGATTTACCAGTTATGCTAATCATTACAGAACCGGTGGCAGGATTGGGGTATAAAACACATTCCGATAAATTATTTTCATATTCCGTCACTCCTGTAAATTGTGTACACTGTTTGAGAATATTACAAGTACTGATGGAGTTTAAGTTCATGCCAAGCACCACGGCAAAACCATTATGATCACATAACATACCCGGAAGATTTGGTGAATTGATTGCAGCCAGGGAATTGCTTTGTGATTTCGTAATGTAAATTTTATTATCGGGTCCCAATGTGAGCGATGATTGTACTGATGTAGATGTCGTGGAAATGTTAGTGAATGTTGATGCCGGATTAGGATCATCAAGATCCACCTGGTAAACACCCATACCATTATGTTCCGTAAAATATACTTTACTGTTGTCGGGAGAAAATTCGCAGCAGTATGCGGATTCCAGGTTAGTCAGGTCGGCAATAAAAATCGCATTGCTGACAATACCTGTAGTATTATCGAAATCGAATACCTGTGCTGTTGTGTCCGGAATGTTCATTTGGGTTTGCTTGCCCAGTGCAGTAGCGATCCTGTTGCAATAAGGCGATACTCTCATATAACCATAACGGTTCGCGCCGGAGTAAATAGCTCCGGCAGCAGAAACTACCGGAATCGTATCAAGTCCTGAAGAAGTTAACAGGTAGGCCACAAAATTATTATTCCCCACTTCATGACTAAGTATCCAGATATCGGTTCCGTTATCATGGTATGCAGCTGTAAGATGTTCCGAGCAATTATCATTGATCAATATATTTTTCTGAGCTGTGACTTCACCAAGGCCACCACTAAGGCTTTTATCAATGATGCTGTAATTTAATTCTGTGCTCGCGTCGGTCCAGTTATTAACTGTGAAAATGTAATATAACGAATCACTGCCCGGCAATTTTAAAATCAGCGCCGATTGTGATGACCAGTAATGCCCTTCCAGACCGGTTCCATTGGGTAGAATCTGGTTCAGCCTGTTCCAGACTGCCTGGCCATCTGAATAGAAGAGAATGTTCCCCCCGGTATCGGAAATAGATGAAGCGCCTTCATTGGCGGACATTGCACTTCCAATATTATAAACTGGCGGAAGAGATTGTGAAGTGAACTGAAGTGCAACCTGGTTACTGAAATACCAACTCCAGTATTGCTTATCGGGTTGCTGTGCAGGTATGATTATTACATTCAGCAATATCAAACCCAGGGTTGTGAACGACATTTTCATGACGCAACAGGTTTATGTAAATATACAAAAAAGGTAATTGAATAATATTTAACACTTAATGGATCATGTCCTACAAAAGTTCATTAAATATTATACATTAAATTTATTAAATGTTATGGGATAGCTGGATTTAGAAGTGGTTTAATTGTGTTTTGAAAATATTATTTCTTGGTAGTTTAATTCAAATTGCTTAATTTAGGTTTATGAAATAATCGACTAGAAAATCTTTAAAAAATGTGCCTAAACATTTAATCACATATAATATTTATTTTAATTGTAAGAAAACTCCGAAATCCACTAATATTAGGTATGAACTTAATAAGGTAAGGCAATGAAAAAACATAAATTTATATTTATAGTTGGATTATTGTTTATTGTATCAATGTATTAGCCCCCTAATGTACTGGAGAAATTCGTTAAATCGAATTTATACCATTAATTTAGGGAATCATGACCAGAATCAAAAGAACATTTACCCCTGAAGAACGACTCAGTCTTGTTCAGGAGGC
>JANWID010000305.1 GCA_025450095.1 Bacteroidia bacterium
AGGGAGTTTAAAAAAATCATGAAAATTGTAATGCGTAATTAGTTCCTCATAAAAATGATCTGCGCGAAATGAAATACCCAGATTAAAAAATATTTTTCAGGAATAAAATCGAAATTACTTCAGCACAGATTCGGAATTTACCCACTTGCGGCAGAGTTCTCCCGCGATAGCTTCATATGCATTAGCAGTAAATGGTTTGCTAATAAATTCACTGGCACCTGCATTCAGGCTTTCCCGAATTTCATCGGGATTGTTGCTGGTGCTGAAAATGATCACATTCAGGTGTGCCAGGTTTTCTGTATTACGAATAACCCGTAGTGTTTCAATTCCTGATATGATGGGCATATTAAGATCCATGAGAATGAATGAAGGTAATGGGGACGGAGACTTAAGTTGTTTTAAAAGTTCCATGCCGTTTGGAAAAGTTTGAAGAAAAATTCTGTTATGGACCTTTTCGAAGGCGTTTTTAACAAACAACAAATCGTCTGAATCGTCGTCAACTACAAATACTGATTGCATAAGATAAATTTTATGAGAATTATGAACCAGGTTGTTGCACTAATATAGAAACATAATTTTGGAAATGCAAGATTATTGAAAATAAATCTTACCCCAGAAGTACCAGTGAAAAGTTTACGTAAATTTGATTAAAGGATAATCCTGATGCCGGGTGATCAGGCCGCTTTTTTTGCCCCTTTTCGGGAATGCTTTTTAAGAACTGCCAGCAAGAGGTGCTCTTCCGGCTCCAGCCAGGTCTTACCGGGATTTTTCTTATTTATTTTAAATCCATCCAGGTTGCCCTGTTCCAGCATTTCAAGGATCAGGGGATGAATGTAATATTTCTTACATACTGCCCGGCTGTTTCCTAGCTTACAGCTTACAAAATCAACGATTTCATTAATCACATTGCGGCGGCCTTCAGGAGGATTTTCCCGCGACTGCTGATACTCCGAAATTTTACGCAATGCATTCACAGAGCCAGCCCAGGTACGGAAATCTTTTGCCGAAAATTGTTTTCCGGAGATCTGGCGGATATAATTGTTCACCATCCCCGAATCCACTTTTTTCCGGCTTCCATCCATGGAAATGTATTGAAACAATTCCTTCCCGGGAATATCACGGCATTGCTTGACCAGGTTTGCCAGTTTTTTACTTTTCAGTGTTATGACATGGTTAATTCCTTTTTTTCCTGTGAATGAAAAAGTTATTGAATGACCATTGATATTAACATGGCGGTCTTTCAACGTGGTAAGTCCATGTGATCCGTTTTCTTTTTCATAATACTCGTTACCAACTCGAATATATGTACGCTCCATCAGGGAAATTACCAGTGCCAGTACTTTTTCTTCGCAAAGTTCAGTTCGCCGGATATCCTGTTGCAACTTTTCACGGATCTGGGGCAGTGATTCCCCAAACTCGATCAGCGTAGAAAATTTTGCGTGATTACGTAATTTGTTCCAATGAGGATGATACCGGTATTGTTTCCGGCGTTTCATATCGAATCCGGTTGCCTGGACATGGCTTTTATCATCGGGACTGATCCATACATTTTTCCAGGCTGGAGGTATCACCAGTGAACGGATGCGATGTAATGTGGTTGCGTCCGAAATTTTCTTATTTTCATAGTAATAGCAAAAGCCTTTTCCCTTGCGCATCCGCGTGATACCGGGAACATTGGTATCGGCATACAGCAGGTTAGCAGCAGTTGCACTTGCTTCCATATCATTCACAAGTGTTGGCAGTATGGGATCCGACATCTGAAGTTCCATTATCTGATTTTTAATTTTCACGTATACCAATACAGTACCATTCCGTAATATCCTCTTCCATTAATAAGTTGGCATAAATATTTATTTGCCATGAAGTATAACCAATTAAATTTAAATATCATGACAAAGTACTCGAGTAAAGCCTCAGATAAAATCGGCGATGTAATGCACGAATACAAGAAGGGCTCGCTCAAAAGCAGCAGTGGCGACAAAGTGAAAAGCCGTAAACAGGCTATTGCCATTGGCATCAGCGAAGCACGTGAAAAGGGATATAAAACTCCTTCAAAAAGATCTACTTCAGCAAGCAGCTCATCTACGCGTAAGAAATCGTCATCCGGAAAGAGTGCCTCTTCACGTAAAAGCACGGCATCACGTTCCAGGTCGAAATAGAATATTTTAACAAAGAAGATGTGCCATATTGATGGGTTTGTGGGTCTGGCAGCAATTGAATAAATTTGATTGCACTAAATTCTAAATCCATCATTATGAAAAAGTTATTTCTATTCCTGGTTTGCATTTCGTTAAGCCTGACGGTATTCGCCCAGAAAACGCCTTACAATGTAGTATTTGATGTAACCAGCAAGGATACTGTTGTTCATCAAATGGTTTTGCGTTGGGTTTCTGATATTATTAAAGAATATCCTGATGCAAAGCTCGAAGTGGTTTTTTATGGCAAATCGCTCGACCTTGTTACTCAGGGTAAATCCATTAATCAGGACGAGGTGATGAGACTTACTGCTGATAAAAAAGTTTCATTTTCAGTTTGCGAAGTTGCAATGAAGCGGAACAATGTTGAGAAAAGTCAATTGATTTCAGGTGTAAATACTGTTCCCGATGGAATTTATGAAATTGTGAAGAAACAAAATGAGGGTTGGGCGTATATTAAAGCTGATAGATAATTATTGCGTTACCTTAATTTGTTATTTTTGGTCTGTAAATCAGACTAAATGCGTCCGGAATTTTTCAGGGAATTGTTATATTTATTTTTGTTTGTATTTGTGATTTTCCCGGTCGCGGTTTCAGCGCAGGAACGGGAATACGAGGAAGAAGCCATTTCGGAAACAGGAGATGGATTTGAATCTTCGGGACAGCATTATTCATTCCTGGGAGATTTTACCCGGAGTTTGCAGCTTTCAATTCCACATGAAAGGGCAGGAGTGAACCTGGTTCCACAACCATCATCACAATCGCCCGTTACAGCGTTTGATGTTGTCAGTTTTTTTGGACCGTATAATTGCGCAGGCCGCACCAGGGCCATACTTCCCGACAGAACCGATCCGGATTTGCTGTTTGCCGGAACAAATACAGGTGGATTGTGGAAAAGCACTAATGGTGGTTTTCTCTGGAGTCCAATCAATGATCACACACCCGGAATGAACATTACCTGCATCGATCAGAATCGTTTCAACCCGAACGAAATTTATTATGGAACAGGTGAACACAAAGTGCGCAAGATCCGCAATAAGGGAAATGGAGTATACAAATCAATTGATCACGGACTGACATTTTCCGTATTACCAGCTACTGCGAGTGATTCTTTCATGTTGGTAAATTCAATAAAACATTCACTTACGACAGATTCTACATTCTATGTCGGCACATCACTCAATGGTCTGTATCGGTCTGTGAATGGCGGAACAACTTTTCAGACGGTATTCGATAACGGGAAAAGGATTACTGACATTGAGTGTTTCCCCGATGGAAAAGTAATGTTTACTGCCGCCTTTGATGGAATTTATTCTTCTGCTTCGGGTGATTCGGGAACTTTTGTGAAGATTGTTTCAGGGCTCCCTGTTAACGGATTCAGCAGGATTGAAATGGCGTATTGCGACAGCTTTCCGTTAGTAATGTACGCACTGTTTGCTGATTCTATCCAGGATTGGTCGGCTGGTCTTGAAGGTGCCTACAGATCGGCTGATGGAGGATTTAACTGGAATGCCATTGCCAATCCCGATTCCATCGCGTTGTTCGTATATGCCGACTATATGCTTTCCATTGCCGTAAAGCCTGATAATCCCAATTTCATTATTGCAGGAGGAGCGAGGGCCAGCTATTCCGGAAATGGTGGACAAGGCTTCGTATACCTTTCGTACCCAAGGTTTGATCAGCATTGTTACGTTTTCAACAAATTCAACAGTAATTATTTCTATGCCGGGAATGACCAGGGTTTATACCGTTTCAATTTTGCACAATATCCTTATGTCAAAAATGATTTGATGTACAGTTACAATACGGTTCAGATATGGGGAGGTGGTTATTTCCCCACCGGAAATCATTTCTTTATCGGCGCCCAGGATAACGTTTTCCAGGTGAATGCTCCGGATGATTCCATGTTTGTGAGAATTAACAGTTATGGTAGTGATGGAAAAAATACCCATGTTCATCAGCAGGATCTGGTTACAGGTTATGCATGCGGTGATTTTGCTGAAGTTTTTCGCAGTGATAATATGACAGACTCACTTCCGGTATTTACTACCATCCTGAATGAAATGGATACTAACAGTGATGGCGTACACGATGACGATGTGTGGCATGAAAATATGCTGGAGATGAATTATCTCGACGGTGATCAATTGTATATGCCTACCAGGGATTATCTCTGGCGAAGCACAAACAGGGGAAATAACTGGAGTCGTGTTACTGCGTCCTTTGCCGGAAGTGATTCGGTTCCTCATCCTTATTTCATCGGGCTTTCAAATTCGGTTACTCCAGTTGCTTACCTGGGCGGCTCTGCCGGATTATTTTACAGGATAGATGATGTATACAACGCTACACCGGGGCAGGAGGTTGATATTTCATTCACATCACCACCACAATTAATATCGCAGGGAAAAATTAGCTGTCTTACCGTACATCCACAGGATGCGGGGATCGTTTATGCCACGGTTTCAGATGTCGATAGTGTTTCCCACATCTGGAAAATTACCGATGCACTTTCGCCTGCACCGTTATGGACCGATATCAGTGGTAATTTCAATAATGATTATAATGTATACTGGATTGAACCCGATCCGGAAAGTCCTGATTCGGTTTTGTTTGTTGGTACTGACTATGGCTTATGGTTTACCACCGACGCAGGAAATACATGGAATCGCGAAACACAAGTACCTATGATCACCATTTTCCAGATGCGTATGCGGAAAAGCGACCGGAAACTGTTTATCTATACTTTCGGAAGAGGTATCTGGATTGGCACGCTGCCCGAACTTAATACCGGTATCGGGTATACGAATTTAAATGACCTGAGAATTTATCCCAATCCAACCACCGGAATATGTTATGTGAATTCCGGATCACTTTCAAATGTTGATGAGTATTGTATTACAGATACCCAGGGAAAAAAATTAAAGAGTTATCACTTAAAGAATCTGAATCAGGGCAGTTTGGAAATCAATTTAAATAATTTTACTTCCGGCATTTATTTCGTGGAGTTCCGTGCTTCCGGTTCAATTACCAGGAGAAAACTGGTTAAACTATAGGGAACCTCAAATAATCTACTTATACCGCGTTATGCGATTTTTAGAGGATCCTTTGAATGTCTTTTTCTTTCGCCTAAAAAAGTCCTCCATCCACCTATTTTTACCTTCTGTTGATCACTTTTCAACCCACCCTAGGGGGTATGTTATACTAATTTTATGGTATGACACCAGAAGAATCAATAGGAATGCACGTCACCCAGGCTTATGCTAGCCTGATTAAGAATGAAGTACAGCTTAAGTATCCAAACTTTTTCTTCGAAAAAGGCGTAATTCTGTACGATTATGACCATGAGCTTTATGTTTATATTGGTTATACTGAGGAAGAATTGCGAATCCTTAATGAAGTGGCCAACACACTTATGAAAAACTAAGTTGGCTATACGCAGTTGCACGAAGCTGTTCTGAATTTTCTGTTTAATGCGTAATTTTTGTACGCGTTAGATCCCCTTTGTTCCGTCTCCAGTCGCCAGCCTGCAGCCTGCAGTCTGCAGTCTGCAAACTGCAGTCATCATGTTTATAAATTAATACCGAACAAAAACTGCCTGCTGCCGTCTACCTGGTCAATCGTTCGGACAGCAGCATGCTGTCCCTACATTGAACAGTAACCACCTACTGCCTACTTTTTCATTATACTGCCGACTGCCTACTGCAGGCTGCTTGCTGCCAACTGCCTGCTGTAGACTGAACTTGAAATAATTCATTTATCTTTTCGGCATCAAAAAAACTTCTTTCTGAAAATCATAACCAAAACCATCTGGTATCTTTCCATCATTAGCCTGTTTACCGACATGGCCAGTGAAATGCTGTACCCGGTTACTCCGGTGTATCTGAAAAGCCTAGGATATTCGGTGATGGTGATTGGCATCCTGGAAGGATTTGCTGAAGCTATCGCCGGACTTAGTAAGGGTTATTTCGGCAATTTATCGGATGTTTCAGGAAAAAGAGTTCCGTTTGTAAGAGCCGGTTATTTTTTAAGTGCTGTTTCAAAACCAATAATGGGATGGCTGACCTCACTCTGGATTATTTTCACATCCCGAACGCTCGATCGATTTGGAAAAGGTATTCGCACCGGTGCCCGTGATGCGATGCTCGCAGATGCATCTACTTTAAAAGACAGGGGAAAAGTATTTGGATTTCATCGTGCATTGGATACGATTGGTGCTGTTTTGGGACCACTGCTTGCACTTCTCTGGCTACATTATAACCCGGGCGACTATGCGAATTTATTTATTTGGGCATTGATACCTGGTGCTATCGCGGTCGGGATAACTTTTTTTCTTAAAGAAAAAGGTAATTCAACGGAAAAAAAAGAAGCTCCCGGATTTTTTACGTTCCTGGGATACTGGAAAAAAGGAAGCAGAGCATACCGGAGATTGGTAATTTCACTTTTAGTGTTTGCACTGGTTAACAGTTCGGATGTTTTCCTGCTGCTTGTGATGAAGGAACGAGGTTTGGACGATACATTTGTTATCGGGATCTATATTTTTTACAACCTGGTTTATGCTTTGGTTGCTATTCCCGCAGGTTGGCTTGGTGACCGGTTAGGATTGAAAAATGTTCTTATAGCAGGATTGTTCCTTTTTGCAATTGTATACGGCGGTATGTCGGTTGCTGATGAATGGTGGATGTTTGGATTGCTGATGGCATTTTATGGAATGTATGCTGCAGCAACAGAAGGAATATCAAAAGCACTCATCACACAAATATGTAAACCGGAAGACACTGCTACAGCCATTGGAACTTTTACTGCTTTTCAAAGTGTAGCAGCACTCATAGCAAGCACGATTGCAGGATGGATTTGGTTTCAGATGGGAGCGGAGATAGTTTTTATTTATGCTTCAATAGTTACTTTATGTGTAGCTATTTGGATGGTAAATAAAGTCAGGATTAGTCAAGGTTAGTCAGGATTTGAAAAAAGTCATGATTTGTCAGGGTTAGTCATGGTTTGAAAAAAGTCAGAATTTGGCAGAGTTTGAAAAAAAAGTCATGATTTGTCAGGGTTAGTCATAGTTTGAAAAAAGGTCAGGATTTGGCATAGTTTGAAAAAGAAAGAATTAAAATAATTTGTAAAATTGATTTTTTGTATTAATTTTCAGTTGAATTTTTCAATTAACTTTTAATTTACTTTTCCATGAAACAAAAAAAATCACTTCCGTTAAAGGACCTTGAAGTCTATAAAGCAGCACATGTTATAGGAAAGGAAGTCTGGGAGATTGTATCTGTCTGGAACTTTTTTAACAAAGACACT
>JANWID010000306.1 GCA_025450095.1 Bacteroidia bacterium
CAGGATTATATGATTCAAATACTTTTTGCCCCCAGCGGTTGTATACCACCAGGTGAAACTCTGTTACGTTATAGCCTCCCAGCATCTTGAACCAATCATTCTTCCCGTCATTATTGGGAGTGAATGCAGATGGGAAATAAATATCACAATTAGCTTCTGTTATCATTATTTCATCCCTCGCAGAACCACAATCATCCGTTACCACAACAGAATACCGGCCCGGTTGATTTACCGTGATACGGCTTTCGGCAGAACCATTGTTCCAGTTGTAAGAATTGAATGATCCGGGGTAAAGTTTTAATGTATCTCCTTTACAAAGTACGGTATCGGCTCCTAAATAAGGTTGCCTGAGCGCCTGGACTGTTAAATGAATTGTTCTTATACTATCGCATCCGTTTGCTGCAATCAGCGTGTCAACGTAAATACCGGTGGTTGTATATCCTGCAAAATTTTGTCCCAGACAAACAGATTGAATGATGGTTGAAGACGATCGGGGTTTTACGGTAAGATTTATTGTCCTTACACTGTCGCAACCGTTTGCTGCCACTAAAGTATCAATATAAGTACCGCTGACACTATATCCTGAATATGTTTGGCCGGAACATATAGTTTGTGTTATGACAGAATATAGCCTCGGTTTAACGGTCAGAATTAAGGTCCGGATGCTATCGCACCCATTAACAGAAATCAATGTGTCAATGTAGGTTCCGCTGGTTGTATAGCCTGCATAATCCCGGCCCTCACAAATTGCAACTGTCTGATTTGAAGAAATAACACCCGGCACAAAAGGAATATTAGCAACGGGTAGCAAAAGATTAAACAAAGTGATGCCGTTTTGACCCGGGGTTGCTCCCCAGGCATTGTTACCAATATTAATATTTGTTCCGGGAGTTCCACCAGAGGTTTTTATAATTAACAATGGGTCGTTACCGGGTCTATTGGTCCAGATTATACCCCCGCCACCCCCGCCTCCCGGTCCATGATACCATTCAGGTTCGGCAATACAATAATCTCCATTACCTCCGTTTGTTGATAAGTAGGCGGCATCAATGAGGGCGCCATAATTAATAAGGATCGTTCCGCCGGCTCCGCCACCACTGCGTCCATCGTCTGCGCGGCCAGTAACGTGAACA
This sequence comes from Bacteroidia bacterium, assembly GCA_025450095.1. The sequence continues at coordinate 1,134 of JANWID010000306.1, forward strand.
GGAGTTTCCCCGTCGGATCTTATAGTTCTTGAATTTGATTTTAAATAACCAGTCATGATTATGGCTATTCCTCCGCCGTTTCCGCCGCCGGAGAGTTCGAAATCATTCATTTGCCCTGCTCCGCCGCCGCCCCCCAAATAAATTCGATTTAAAGCATTACTGTAGCTAAGTGATGAGCCTCCAACACCGCCATTAATAAAATTATTATTACATCCAACCCACTCTTTGCCTCCAGCACCACCATTACCACCATTGCCACCGCCGGCGCCACCACTATTTGTTGAATTTCCGCCACCTCCGCCATTTGCAGCTTTTCCACGTCCCTTTAGCAGTCGGTTATTAAGGAATATTCCTTCTCCTTTGGCGGAGCCATTTGTTCCCTCAGTGTTGAGGACATAGAAGCTATCTATGTCACATTGGTATTGTCCGAGATTTGCAGCTCCCCCATTAAATCCCTTGCCGCTTATATCAATATCTGCATTCAGTTCAAGTGTGTCCCTGACATTAAAAACAACAACTCCTCCTTTGCTCCCGTCCCAGAGTAAACAAGTAAGTGTTGAAGTGATATTGAGGCTCTGGTAATATGGCACGCTCACTAATTGCACTTTGCCGTTTGGGATATCAAATTGCTGCGATAGCTGGTTTTTAAACTCAATTATGTTACCGGATTTGCTTTTTATATAATTGAATTCGTAATTGCCCGCATTTTTATAATCAGTAATTGTTCCAAAGTTTGATGTATTGCTGCTATCAATAATTGCCCCTTTCATCTGTATCAGTAAGACATTATCGCCTGCCTTGAATGTAGACGCATCCTCTACCGTAATCTTATTTGTACAAGATCCGAAAGCAAGAATGGGAGTATATGTATTGATGATATCAATACATACATCTGGAAAAGTAAATGCCAAACCAAAACCGTCCGCACCAATATTATTTGTAGATAGAGTATAGTTAATCTGGTTAACTCCTGCATTAAAAAATATTGTGGCATTAGCATCATCCGGAGAAGTTGTAGGAGTTACATTTGATGCATCCAATATATTATTCGTTAGTCCCATACTACTTCCCACGGTTAAATCTCCGTCTTGTGATATTAATGTAAAGGAATGATCAAACTCAATTTTTGAAGCTATCTGGTAGATATGCAAATAAAACCCTGTAGTGGTAATAGTATTAAAACTGATTGATCCTGTTTCCCCGGTAACGACAGGAAATATTGAAAAAACACCCGGGTCATTCGTGTTATGGGGGCTAGAATTGGGCGGAGAAGTAGTTGCAATGAGTGGATCGGGTGTAAACCAATTACCGGGAGTCATGTTACTATAAGGCCGAAGACCAACAAAGTTTGTCGGGTTGCTATGATTAAAAGTGACAGTGTTTCCAAAAGGAATTGTGGCAGTATTTGTAGCGGAATCAAATATTGGCCAAAATCTGCAAGATTGTGGATATGAATGTAGCGATATGAAACAAAAGGAAGTTATTTGTAATAAAACTTTCATTTGAAGCAGGAGAAATATTTTCTTCACCTCGCCCAATAGACCCTTACATACAGATATGTCAATTTAAAAAAAGGCGGAATGCTTAATACTGTTGCTGAATATACGAATATTAACAAAGTCATGTTTAAAACTCCAGCTTCCACACCTGGCTGGACCAGGAACCAGCAATTACTGCCGTTACTCCCCCTGCTACATAAATGGTTTTATTCACCGAAATAATTGAAGTATTAAATAGGTTTTGATTTAACACTCCTATTGACCAGGTATTGGTTACCACATCGTATATATCAAATTTATTAATGACCCCCGAACTTCCATAACCCATAAAAAAAACGAGTTTACCATTCATTTCTGCTGCTCCGTGTGGATTCCACATGTTAGGTTGGAACAAACAGGCGAAGGAAGAAGTCTGTGTATAAACATCGTCTATTTCAACCTGACTGGACTGATTCCAATGTGACGCTACAAGAGAATTAACTCCTCCCGCCCAATAAATTTTATTCCCAAAGGCAATACTGGCCATTCTCGCCTTTGGCTCGTCCAATCTACCGACAGACCAGGATGATGTAGCATCGTCGTAAATATCAATCCGGTTTGAAAACGAATAATAGCCATTTTCACCACCGGCAAAATAAATTTTGTTATCAACTGCAACAGCCGATAAATAACCCCTGGCTTCACTTAATGTTGTAGTGGACCAGGTATTTGTTGTTAGGTCATAGATGTCAACAATATTCGAGTAAACAACTGAGTAATTTGGCGTAGTTCCTCCCGCAAAAAAAACTTTATTACCCACTGATGCGGCAGTTAACCCGTTTCTTGCAGAGCTAAGCGAATCAACTGACCACATATTGGTGGATGCATCATAGATATCTACATTCTTACGTAAATAAAAACCCACACCATCGTCGTATGAACCACCTCCAAAAAATATTTTATTGCCGCAGGTTGTAACAGCCATACCACTTCTTGGGGCGCTTAGTTGAGCAGTAGACCAGGTATTGGTCGCAATATCATAAATATCAACTGTTGATACACTCTCAGATCCATCAGAACCTCCTGCAAATACTATTTTATTTCCGGCGGCTCCAACCGAAACCCCCGCTTTGGGTCCGGAAAGTGTTCCGAATGGCACAAGTTGGGCATTAATGACTGGTTTGCTAGGACACGGATCAGGTGCCATGACAGTCACAATAATCCTTACGGTATCTTTTGAAAACAATCCGCCGGTATCTGTTATCTTCAATTCAAACTCGTAAACACCTTGTAGAAGATTGGTTGCTTGCGTTTGTACTCCATTTGCATTGGCCAGGCTGAACGATGAAGGTCCTGAAATTTTTGTCCATACATAGCCCGTTATATTATTTTCCAGATCAGTAGATGCACTTCCATCAAGATTAACCATACTTAACGGTAACGTAATAGTTTGATCTGCTCCAGCATTAGCGATTGGCGGATGGTTTGTTATAAAAACAGAATCAACAATTACCCGGAGGGTATCTTTTGCGGATAGCCCAGCATTATCTGTTAATTTCAATTCGAATTGGTAAGTACCAACAACAAGAGTTTTAACTTTCGTTAATGAGTCAGTTGGTTTAACGATACTAAAAGAAGCAGGGCCTGAAATTTTTGTCCAGAGCCATTCACTTATCATCCCATCCGGATCGCTGGAACTGCTGCCATCCAACAAGGCACTATCAGTTGGTAAAGTGATTGTCTGGTCGGGGCCTGTATTGGCTATAGGTGGTTTGTTGTCACCTCTGCATCCTTCACATGAATATTCCTTTTGGCAGGAAGTAAAAATGATAACTCCTCCGAATATTAAGATGAGAATGTGCAAGAAACTCTTTTTCACAACAATGATTTATTGTTTCTTTTAAAACTCCAGCTTCCATACTGTTAGATTTCCTGGCTGTACTCCGACAGGTCCTGCAACATAAATTGCATTACCGATTGAAATTGCCTGGGGAGACCAACCCAGGTCAGCAGTACATATTGACCATGTCCCTGAATTTAAATTGTAGATGTGCAAAGCATTGAGGGCAGATCGAAAGACTACGTGATTATTTGCCACCCCATAACCACCATATATACCATACTGTTCCATATAATGATGCGAGTAAACCCCGGTAGCCACATCATACATTTCTACCTCATTTACATTTCTGATACCATCCTCAGAACCATTATTCCAGATAGAATCAAATCCGCCAGCCCAAAATATTTTATTACCTGCACCAATACTTGTAATTCCTGCCTTGGGTTGTGACATTGTAATAGTAGACCAGCTATTAGAAATTACATCATATACATGTACAAGATTCGAAAAATTATTTCCCCCATAGCCTCCATCATACCCTCCGGCCAAATAGATCTTGTTTCCTGATGTAGCCCTGGACATATTGTAATAATATCCAACGGCAGGATAGCTTGACCAGGCATTACCGGGAGCATCGTAAATATCAAAAAGAGTATATGCTTCAAGAATTGCCTTATTCCCCAATGCCGTAGCTCCGTATATGGGATGTTGAATATCTGCAACGGACCAGGATGAGGAGGACATGTCATAGATATCTACTTTTGTAGATGAAGATGGTCCCCCGCCAGCAAATAGAACCTTATTTCCCGCTCTCACCGCATTGATTCCGCTTCTTGCCTCACTTAGTTCTGCAATCGTCCATGTATTGTCGGTAGTGTTGTAAATATCAACTCTGGAACTTGCAATTCCACTTGAACCTCCATTCGCAACAGCTCCGCCTGCAAAAAATATTTTATCTCCCGCAGCAATCGTAGCGATATGTCCACCATGGGTTAAATCTGTACTGGTCCAGGTTTGGGTAGCCATATCAAAAATATTGACCTTGGTAGATGGTACAGAGCCAACATTATTATCAATTTCAAAACCGCCCGCAAATACAATTTTATTTCCTGCTGTAGCAGTTTGAAAGGCGTAACGGTAAGGAAAAATTGTGCCTATTAAGGTTTTTTGAAAGGGACAGGTTGTTTCATTTGCATTTTCTACAAGCACCTGCACGGTATCTCTTGAGGACAATCCGCCGGCATCAGTTACCTTTAATTCGAACTGGTAATTGCCATATGAAAGATTGGTTGCTTCCGTTTTTACTCCATTTGAATTAGCCAGGCCGAACGATGAAGGTCCTAAAATTATTGTCCATTCATAGTTTGTAATATTATTTTCCGGATCTGTGGATGCACTTCCATCAAGATTAGCTGCATTTGCAGGTAAAGTAATAATTTGATCTGCTCCCGCATTGGCGATTGGCGGATGGTTTGCAGTAAATATAGAGTCAACAATTATACTCATCGTGTCTTTTGCAGACAGCCCTCCATTATCGGTTACTTTCAATTCGAATTGGTAGGTGCCCACAACAAGAGTTTTGAGTTTCGTTATTGAGTCAGTTGGTTTAACGACATTAAAAGAAGCAGGGCCTGAAATCTTTGTCCATAGATAACTGCTTATCATCCCATCCGGGTCGCTGGAGCTGCTACCATCCAGCAAAATGCTATCGGTTGGTAAAGTGATTGTTTGGTCTGGGCCTGCATTAGCTGTCGGTGGTTTGTTATCACCTCTGCATCCTTCACATGAATATTCCTTTTTGCAGGAATAAAACAGTACCGTTGGCATAATAAAACAACATAACAAGTATAGGGGTAAACTTTTTCCCGGAGAAGCAGGCCACCTGATTGTCATAACAAACAATTTAAATAGTCTTGGTCCAATAGAAAAGTCCGAAATAGAACCTAAAAGTAGGCTTCTGTTATTTAATCAATAAGGGCATAAATATGTTATTGTTCCGGCAACGCAAACCCGAAATAGCATGTTCATGCTATTCCGCGGTCATATAACTTTACAACTTGAATAAATATCTTGCACTCAAATAACCTTATATTGTTGCTTTGTCTGCCGGGAATGTATTTTCAAAATTGACACATCTTACTATTATGCAGGTTTTATGAGAAAAGAACATCTTCTGCTTTTTGTTTTCGGGATCCTGCAGGCTGTGTTTTCCGTTGCTCAGCAGAATCAAAAGGTGGACTCACTGCTGATTGTTTTGAGAGATCAAAACTCCGATACCGGTAAAGTGAACACATTAAATGCGCTGAGCGCACAATACCTGCGCGCCAAAAATATTCCCGCTGCAAAAAAAAATGCAGAGGATGCATTACTGCTTGCCAGGAAAACAGGCTTTAAAAAGGGGATCGCGGACGCATATAATAGTTCCGGCAATATTTATAATTACCTCGGGAATGTAGCCTATAACCAGGAACATTATCCTGAATCCCTTAGAAACTATCTTTCGTCACTCGGTTTGTTTGAAAAAAGCGGGGCACAAAGAGCTATTGCTTACGCACACGTTCATATAGGCCAGGTTTATTGGGTTCAACTCAATTATTCAGAAGCACAAAAGAATTATATAATTGCCCTTAAAATATTTGAAGAAATTAAAGATAAAAATGGGCTTGCGGTCATTTACAACAATATTGGCCTTGTTTATGAAAACCAGGGATATTACCAGGAAGCATTGAAATATTATTACGATGCTATTAAAATGTATAGTGAATTAGGAAACAAATGGGCGATGATTGACCGGTATTTCAATATCGGGTTTCTCTACGAGGACCAGCATAATTACCCCGAAGCATTAAAAAATCATTTCGTCGCACTTGAAATAAGTAAAGAAATAGGAACTACAGTTGGTATGGCCGCTTCTAATAGTAATATCGGCGGTGTGTATAACAACCAGGGGGATTATCCTGAAGCATTAAAAAGCTATTTGCTTGCCCTTCAGCTATACCGGGATGCTGAAAACCAGGAAGGAATTGCTATTTCTTACACTAATATTGGTGGCGTATATATTGATTTGAAGGGTTTTTTAGAAGCAAAGCAATATTTAAACGATGGTTTATCGCTTTCAAAAGAAATTGGATTAATTGAGAATACAAAGACAATCTACGAGTTGATGGCAACATTAGACAGCGCAACCGACAATTGGCAACAATCTTTGACTAATTATAAATCATATATTCTTTATCGGGATAGTCTTGTAAACCAGGAAAATGCCGGAAAAATCATGAAGGCACAGATGCAGTATGACTTTGACAAGAAAGAAGATTCACTTAAATACCAGCATGCGCTGACAGATGAAAAACTCAAACAGCAAACTTTATTGACACGGCAACAGCAGCAGGCTCTTTTGCTGAACGAAAGAGAGTTCGCACTTATCAGCAATGAAAAACAAATTCAGGAATTGCAAATAGAAAAAGACCGGGCTGATTTTGCTGCACAAAAAATTGCTCAAAATGCAGACGCTGATATTAAACAAGGACAACTGTTACTGTTAAACAAAGAAAGGGCCATACAAGGCCTGGAGTTAAATAAACAAAAACAACTAAAGAATTATTTACTCGCGGGGCTGGTTTTATTTGCTATCCTTTCTTTTTTTGCATACAGAAATTACAGGACGCGTCAGAAATTGAAACTGCAAACACTCAGGAATAAGATCGCCAGTGACCTGCATGATGATGTGGGCAGCACACTTAGCAGCATTTCTATTTTTTCGCAGATGGCGCAACAGCAGTCCAAAGAAGTGATCCCAATGCTTGAAACCATTGGCGAAAGTTCCCGAAAAATGCTGGATGCTATGGCTGATATCGTTTGGACGATCAATCCGGAAAATGATCAGTTTGAAAAAATCATTTTAAGGATGCGGAGCTTTGCCTACGAACTGCTTGGTGCCAGGAATATTGACTTTGAATTTGTGGCTACTGATGATGTTGCGAAGATGAGGCTCCCTATGAATGTGCGCAAAAATCTTTACCTGATCTTCAAGGAAGCCACGAATAATTTGGTAAAATATGCCGCCGCCGACAGGGCTTTATTTTCTCTTACAGGAGAAAAAAATAATGTAATCCTGCTGATCAAAGACAATGGAAAAGGGTTTGATACCAACCGGGAGACAGATGGCAACGGATTAAAAAACATGAAAAAAAGGGCGATCGAGATGGGAGCAGTATTAATGATTGATTCCCGCCCGGGAAAGGGCACGACCATTCAATTGCAGGTAGAGGTGTAAAAAAGTATAAGAATGAATAAGAATATTAGGGTCACCATATTTGAAGACAACAAGAGTCTGCGGTCCGGGCTGTATCAATTGATCAATGGCAGCGAAGGTTCTATATGCGGGGGTGCCTTTGAAGATTGCCTTAATCTTTTAAAGGATATTGAAGACACAAAACCAGATGTTGTCTTAATGGATATTCAAATGCCGGGCATCAACGGTATTGAAGCGGTGAAAATGCTGCGTGAAAAATATCCTGACTTAAAAATCCTGATGCAAACAATTTTTGAAGACAA
>JANWID010000307.1 GCA_025450095.1 Bacteroidia bacterium
ATAACTTTATTTCTAACTTTTAAAATTCAAACAACTATGAAAATTTATTTGAAAAAAAGCACAATAGCAATTTTGCTAATCATAATTGGAGCACATTCCTCATTGCTTGCTCAATTTCAGCTCGCTTCAGTTACCGAAGCTGCATTTGGTGTAACTGTAAATGGTCGAGCAACAGGCAATGATATTATTGATATATCCGGTAGCATTTGGGAAGTTACAGTATGGGAAGATCCATTTTATAGTAGTCCTGAATTAGGGTTTCGGTTTTTCCCTTCTGGAGGCTGATCAGCAGTTAACACTGTTCCTCTTACTTATTCTGATGCAGAAGATCCGGATGTGGTATTAACAATTGATGGTACTGGTGACGTTCACGCGTTAGTTGTTTATTATAGCAATGCCCAAAACGCATATATTATTGAAGACTATGTTTGGGGCTCGTCAACATTTTCAATAAATGGAAGTCCTCAATTTATTGATTATCAAAACAACTTTGAATCTGCAATTAATATTGATTCCGATTATGATGGATACTTTGTTATCGTATGGGAAGGACAATCTACACAAATACTTGGTATGACTGGTAATGTCAGTAGCGGGGCATTAAGCTTGAATTCATCTTCTTATATTGGTTCAGTAGGGTCCGGAACTTTTCCAGATGTATGTCTCAGTAATCACAGCAATGATAGCATTCACTATTGTTATCTTGAGTCAGGAAGATTATATGTTGATATGGATTCATATAGTTCATTGAGCATGGGTGTTTCGGCCAATTCTCTCATAAATTCATATACACCTCTTTGCACTTTCGCTTTTGGTCCTCCCAGAATTGCATGTCCAAATCCTAATGTTGGAAATGCGATGGATTGGGCAATGGTTGTATCAGAATATAAAATCGGCACAGCTTATAATATTTATATGTATAACAATGATTTTTCAAATGGTCTTGTTGGTCCAATTATATGCAATGATGGTACATGGTTCACATCACCTCCATATCCAGATCTTACCAGTGAAGATAATTATAATCCAGTAGTTACTTATGATGATCAAAGCAATATATATGTTGGTTGGAATATGAATAACCTATCAACAATTCTGAATACCCCTGGTGCAACATGGGAATCAATATACCCAATTGTATTACTCTGTGGTGTTAATGGCCCTGCTACAAATGCCCCTTATTGGGATGTGCCTCAAAACGGTAATAATAGTGAGATAAGAGATTATTTATCATTATCTGGTAAAAATGCAGCTAATTACGTTTTATGTTCTTATTATTTTAATGATGGGTCAGATGTTGAAACTAAATCTGTTTTAGACTCTCCTAACAATCCTGGATTAAGAACTCATCCTTCAAGTTATTTTGAAAATTCTGAACAGGAAAATCTTTCTAAATTTAAAGATTATGACAATTTGAATATGATAATTTATGAACTCACCGGTAGAATTGTAATGAATAATACTGTCACTTATCAAGAATTACTAGAATTGTTGAATCCTTCAATTAATTACCAGGTATTAATGAAAAATAAGTTATATTTACTTCAGATATCAACCAATGACGGTAAATTTTATTACCGAACCAAAAGATTTATTTATTAATTAATTTTATTTAGAAAGTTGAATGTGTAAAATATATTTGCCATGAATAGTCCGAAACTGTTTCATTGTTTGACTATTATTCTTTTAAATGGCTACGATTTGGCTTATACGCAATCTTTTCAAATTATAGTTGACAAGTCATTTGGAGGAACTTCCGGTGATGGAATGAGTGACATACTCCAGTCTGGGAATTGTCTGTACCTTATTGGAAATAGTCGTTCCGATTCAAGCGGGAATAGAACGATCCCACTTTGCAACCCATCGGCCCCTATTTTAAATGATATTGATTTGTGGATGTTGAAATTGGACACTGCTATGAATATTATCTGGCAGACCGGAATTCGTGGTAATAAATTTGACTTAAACGGATCAATCAGTTTTAATAATGATAGTTCAATAATTTATTTCGGGAGCAAATCTGAATCTGATAGCTCTTGCGAGAAATCAGAAAATAATAGAACTTACCCTAATGTGGCTTATGATTATTGGTTGGGTGCTATTGATCTGAATGGAACTCTGCTTTGGGAGAAAACACTTGGTGGCAATGATATTGAAGGAGAATGTCAAGTATACGCACTTTCTACTGGAGAATTAATGTTTATAGGAAATTCGCTTTCTCCAATTAGCGGAGATAAGTCAGTAAATAATTATGGTGGTATTTGGAGTGATGTTTGGTTAATAAAAGCGGATAGCCTAGGAAATAAAATCTGGGACAGAGTTTATGGGGGTTCGGGTTCGGACTCAAATGCAAATCGAGGAATCAACGGGTTATCATTGCCAAATGGAGAATTTATTTTCACTTGTTTTTCGACAAGTCCCCAGGATGGTACTATTTCTGAACCTAACAGGGGCGGAGGAGATATTTGGATAGCTAAAATTGATAGCTCAGGTAATATTTTATGGGATAAGCGGTATGGGGGTAATGGTGGAGATGCCTGTACAAAAATGATAAAATTTAGCGATGGAGGATTTATTTTATGTGGTCTTACATCCTCTGATCAAGGTTTTGAAGTAAGTGACACTAGTTTTGGTTATAGTGATATTTGGTTATTAAAGATCGATTCCATTGGAAATAAGATTTGGGATAAGAGATTTGGAGGATTGAATTTTGATTTTGCTTTTGATGTTGTACTGGATTTTGATGGTGGTTTTTTACTAGGAGGACAAACAAGCAGCGATTCAGGTTTCAGTGTTAGTGAACCTCCCTATGGTGCTGTTGATTATTGGGTTGTGAAAACTGATAGTATGGGGAATAAACTTTGGGACAGACGTTTTGGAGGGTTGGGGGGAAGTAATTTTTTTTCAAGTTTGACTTTATTAGCTGATAGTTCAATTTTACTTGCTGGAACTTCAAATGCCCTAATTTCACCAGTAAAAACTGATCCTGGATATGGAGATCAGGATGGTTGGTTGATTCGTTTCAAATACCAGGACACTACTGTCAGTATAAGTGAATTCCTGAATAGCGATGTTCTAGTAACTTTATTTCCAAATCCATCAACTGGAATCATAAACATTCCTGATGAATTGTTGAATTCGGAACTTTTAATTTCAGATGTAACTGGTCGGCTCGTCTTTGGCCAGAAAGATATACAATCATCCAAACTACATTTTGAGTCTCTTCCAACGGGATGTTATTTTCTTGAGTTCAGAAACAACCAGGTAAGTTATTTTGGAAAATGGTTGAAGATTTAGGTTACCGTGCTGGATAAGTTCGTTTCGCACTATTAAATTTTTCAGCTCACAGCCAATTTCCGATCTGCCTCTGATGCCGCATCACATGAACTATGGCATGTTCAATAAGAGCTTCCAGGTCATAGGTTGACCAGGATGTTTTGATGATTGTGTGGAGCAACTGGTCATCAGTATATTTTATGATGCCTTCAAATGTGTTGAGTGTTAAGGCAAACATCTTGTCGAGTTCGGCAATGGCTTCTTCACGGTTTCCTATTCTGATTTCCGGCCATTCATCTTTTCGATTGTCGTGGATACGAATGTAATTGGCATATTGGTAACCGGAAAACACCACATGACGAATTGTGTTTGCAATTGAACGAAAATCTGTAGGAAGGTTTGGATTTAGTTCTTTTGTTATCTGTTCCGAAGGAATAGCACGAATAAATTTCTTGAAATCATTCATCACGTGTTCGTAAAGAGAGGCGAGTGCGGGAACTGGTCCGGAGGCTTGTGAGAGGGGCATTGCTTTGGGAATATAGTATTACAAAAATAAAGAAAGCCGGTTCAAGTTGGAATTTGTCGCGTTGGTCATCATTCATCATTCTGCACGTTCCGCCCGCGATTACTTAGTGAGTTCCTTGGAAAATTCCTGTGCGGGCGGCGAAGGAATTTCATTTTCTCAGGGGGGGGGTAAAATGTACGGACAGCACGCATGTGGGAGATTTTTAGTGTGCCATTTTGTTTTTATCTACTTCTGCGTTTTCTTTATTGATCACCTGATTTTTTCTCTCATCGACTGTTCTGACGTTGTCAGAACAGTCGCATTTATCTGTTTTAAATTGGATGGCATCGCCATTCAATTTAAAACTTAACGCCGCCCGCAGAAAAATCTACCGAGGAACACGCATACCAATCGCGGGCGGAACGTGCAGGTGCTGCGAAATGCCTCCGTTACGATGAATTTGCATTCAGGGAACACAACATTATATTTAACATTTTTAAATAAAACATCAATCCGTTTGGTTGAACATTGTGTTTCGAAACGAGATCTATACAGCGACTTTTATATTAGAAATTGCACATTGGACATTTTTTACTTCATGATTATTCGAGGATATATTAAACGGAGCAAAGGGGGCGGTGGAACTAATATGCGACCCCTTCTATGTTGTAAAGCAAATATTTCAGCATTTTTTTATTTTTACAATGCAAATCTGAAGAGGACATGAGCTCTGCTGGAGAGCAACTCATTAGCAATAAGATTTGTGACAGTGAATAAATATAAGCTCCTATCCGGGAGCTTTTTTATTATTTGCTGTCTTTATAGCTAATAAAAACTCATTACTCTTTAACTGTTTCAAAGAACTAAATCTACAAAAACATCCTTCTATAAACAGAATCACTAAGTAGCGATCTGCATTGCCATGCTTTTAACTTTTATAGATTATGTGAGCTGTTGCCTTCGGGTAGCAGATACATTGCTGGCTGCAAGGGGTCACTAACAGTCTCACAGAAAGGTGTTTATGATAGACCTAGTATAGTTTTTAATTAATAACAGCACATACATATGGTTTTTTATTTTTTAGCACATATCTGATTCTACTCACTAACTTTTTAGCAATTCTTATGATTGCCTTATTTGGATCCATTCGCTTGCAATATGAATGGTAACTTTTATTAAGTGCAGGATCCATTCTGGCTGCCACCCATGCGCTTTCTACCAGGGCACTCCGTAAAATAGGATGGCCTCTGCGAGTCATATTTCCAACTGTTTCATCATCTCCGCTTGAGTGAGTGGATGGGATTAATCCTATAAAACTGGATAACTTGTCTACGCTCTCAAATCTGTGAATGGTCTCTAATTCCAGAATAATGATCATTGCGGTAATTAAGCCAATGCCCGGTATGGATTTTAACAGCTCCACAGACTCTGCATATGTTGGTGTTTTTGATAAGGAATTAATCTGTAGAGTCATTTGCAAAACCATGTTTCGCATGGGTTCGCTGGAATTAATTAGCGCATCCAGTGACAATCGCGCACTGGGCTCAGCAAATTGTATACTCCTCAACCAATCAGTAAATCGCTTGGACCATCGGTAACTGGAATTTTGGAACGATGCGGGAATTTCAATTCCGTGAAAATGTAAAAAACTCTTTACTCTGTTTTTGTTCCGGGTTAAATCCTTCACTACCACGGAACGAGTTCGTACCAAACCCCGATCATCTAAAGTTTTGGAGGTGGGTACATGAATAGGTTTTAAATCTCCGCTTTTCAAAGCTCTTGCAATTTTTCTGCTGTCCCGGGAATCTTCCTTTTGTACCTTTTCCTTGTCTGTGGTAGGTATGTCAGCAGGATTTACCACCATAGAATTCACACCCAGTAGTTTTAACGAATTATGAATCCAATAGCCACAAAACCCTGCTTCATATGCAGCATGATACTGGGCTCCAGGAAAGTTTTTAGTAAGATATTCATAAAGAGCTTTGGGTTGAGGAGGTTGAGTAAAGGTCTTGTGGTACAATCGTTCTGTCAGGATCGTAACCGTCCAGCTTTTTAAATGAACATCAAATCCAACATAAATATTTTGTCCATTAAAATCCAATTTGTTATTTTGTGTTTGCATAAGTTTCGGGGTTTTATAGTGTGAGTTCGCAAATTCAAAACTATATCATTTCTGAAACTTATGCTTTTACAAACATA
>JANWID010000308.1 GCA_025450095.1 Bacteroidia bacterium
ATCATCGCTATTGATGAAAACCTCAAAAAACAAGAAATCAATATTACTGAGCCAGGGGAAGAAGAAGTTACCAAGAAACTACGACTCCACTTTGAAACCTATAAATTAAACCAATCCGACAGTTCTGCAATTTCATCCATGAAAAGTCAGATTTTCAAAATCATGGAAATGAATATGAAGGCTATTGAATACAAAAGCCTTGTTGCAAGTAAAACGGCCAAGAGAGCAAACTTCTGGATCGCTATTACCGGGACAGCATCACTTTTGATTGCTTTGTTTATGATATTTAACTTACCTGCTAGCATTGCAAACCCAATCAGAACAATCAATGAAAGCATTAAAAAGATTGCTGCAAAAAATTATTCGGAGCGTGTAAGTATTGAAAGCACCAGTGAGTTGGGCGAGTTAATTCATTCCTTCAACTCAATGGCTGAAAAACTGGAAGAATACAATAACAGCAGTCTGGCGAGTTTAATGATGGAAAAAAAACGAATCGATGCCCTGATCAGCAATATGAACGACCCTGTAATTGGGCTTGACGAAAACCTCAAGGTGCTGTTTGCAAATGACCAGGCGTTGAATATTACCGGCCTTTCATCAACCGAAATCCTTGGAACTTATACGCAAACTCTTGCATTAAAGAATGACTTGATTCGTTTGCTAATACAGGATCTGATGATAGGTGAACCGGATCGGGGCTCTTCAAAAACTCCAGCGGTTAAGATATTTGCGGATGGGAAAGAGAGTTATTTTGAAAAAACAACTATCAACATTTCTATAACACCAACAGGTGAAAAAGATAAAGTTTCGGTAGGGCATGTTATCATTCTGCGAAATGTAACGAAATACAAAGAACTTGACACCGCAAAAACAAATTTTATTGCAACGGTATCTCATGAGTTTAAAACACCCATTTCCTCTATAAAATTAAGCGCTCAATTACTCGAAAATGAAAAAACCGGTCAATTGAATCCTGAACAGAAAAGCCTGGTGAATAATATCAAAGAGGATTCTGACAGGTTGCTTAAAATTACAGGCGAATTACTGAACATGACTCAAATTGAAAGTGGTAACATTCAACTTACTCTTCTGCCTATTGATCCTAAAGAAATGCTATTGTATGCTATCAATGCTGTAAAAACCCAGGCGGAACAAAGACAAATTAAATTTGAAATAAATTGTCCTGAAAAATTACCTCCGGTTCTGGCCGACAGTGAAAAAACCGCATGGGTTCTAACCAACCTGATTTCAAATGCTATTCGATATTCTTACGAAAATTCGACCATCGACTTGAATATTTCAACCGATTCCACACATGTTATAATTGAAGTAAAGGACACGGGACAGGGGATTGCTCCTCAATACAAGGATAAGATTTTTACCCGGTATTTCCGGATTCCCGGCACTGCTAAAGGAGGAACCGGACTTGGACTTTCCATAAGTAAAGAATTTATTGAAGCACAAGGAGGCCAGATTACCCTTGACAGTGAATTGGGGAAGGGAAGCACTTTTAGTTTGATACTAAGCAAAGCCAGTTGAACAGGAATTGAACGTCTTCCAATTCAACATGACCAAATCTTACCCATTTCGATTTCCATATTGACGGAAGAGTCTGATAGAAAAATAAATCATGCTCATGAGTATTCCGAGGACTAAAGTCATGCCCCAGGTGCGAAAAACCTCACTCATCCAGCAGGTACCGGCCGTTGGTAACCTTCAGAGAATCACTACCAACGTAAAAAGTACCATTAAACCGCCCTTTTATCCTTTTGTTGGCCACGTTGATTTCGTCAATGTACACAATACCCGGACTGGTGCCTGATCCGGGATGAAAAACCTCAGTAGAAACAGAACTGATTCGGATGGAAGCATAAACTTCAGAACCTGACGCAATATCGAACGGAATTACAAGTGAATCTCCGGCTGAAAAATTATTCAGGTCATCGTTGATCAGGAAAAACCGCATATACGATCCGTCTACAGTCCGGTCGCCAGCAAAAACAAGTGTATCATTTCCGGAAGTATCAACTTTTGCGTTGAATGAGAATTCATTGCATACGAATTGTTGGATTGCCTGGTTGTTGAATTTGATATCTGCCACCAGGTAACCGATGGGTTGAGGAGCGGGGTTGTCGGTGGGGTCGTCGCCTTCGCAAGAAGATAAAAAAAGCAAGATGGGAAAGAAAAGCAAGAAAAGTAAGGAGGGCCAGTGAAAATAGAGAGGGGAAGAAAAGTTATCGAATGTATTCAGTGATTTCATAGGGGTTCTGTTTGAAGAAAAACAAATATAGGAAGAAAAATAGCTACGTGGAAACCCCCATACAAATACATAGAAACCCGTATATCAGTTTTCGTTTTCTGTGATTATTTTTCAGCCGTAAAAAGCAATAAATTTTTTCGATGCACTGGCAGGCGCTGATTTGTTTTAAACTGCGAGCTAACGGACTGGTGCAATTATCGATAACAGAAAAACTCAGCACACAAACACCATAATTACAACCAACCTTGTGTGTGTGTGCGGTGACACCCCCTCCCCTCTGTTCTATCCGGGACAGAGGGGGTCATCGTACTAAAAAACTACTCACCAGCTTTCTTCAGCGATAATAGTACAGCACTCCGCCTTCAAATGGTGTCCAATATCCTGCAGGCAACCCGGCAAATTTCAGCGCATTATTAGTCCAGGTGTTGCACGTATGAAAAAGGCTGTAGGTTCCCTCCGCTTCATAAAATGCATCGTGGTCGTTATAATTGGCATCAGTGACAATATGAATGACGTCACCTTTGGAATCTTGATCGAACCCGGAACGAATGAATGACACCAGTTTTTTATATTGTTCTGCACTTATAGAAATACTCCTGCACTTTTCATTTTCTGCTAGTGTATTATAAAAAGTAACGTGCATGGCAGCATCGCTCAGGCCGGTGAGCGCCTTGAAAGCAACACTGAACTTCAGATCGGACCAGGTAGGAGTCTGCAGGTAAAATCCTTTGTCGCCCCAGCCAAATGCCACCCATTTTGCGGTGGTGTCGTTGCCTTTTGTGTATTCGTATTTCACCAGTTCGCTCCAATCAATAATGGAAGTTTGAACCGGCACCACAATGTCGGCATGTACGCCGTTGGAACGAATCCATATTGGGATATCGCCAGAAAGTTTGTCATCGTTGTTGACGGGAATACGGGCGAGTATAAACGAACAGAGGAAATAAAACAGGATAAGACCTATGAATGAGGCGATATATACAAGGAAAGACTTTAGAATTCGCAACCACATTGGTGTTATCGTATATTGATAGGGTCCAATGTACTTAAAATCCTAGTGAGACATTCATTTTCGCATGAATTCACGACTAAACTATAATAACTTTGAAGCGATTTGTAGAACAGGCAGTCTATGAGAATTTTTATTCAATTTCTGTTATTAGTTTGGATGGTCCCGGCTGTGGCACAAAATAAGTCACACATCGACAGCTTGTATCTACAACTTAAAACCGCTTCGAACGACAGTTCAAAAGCGGAGCTGTTATACCAACTGAGCAGGGAATACTGGGATACAAACATCGACAGTTCATTGGCGGTGGCTCAACGACTCTTGCAATTTTCGAATGAATGGGGATTTCTGAAGGGGAAAGGTAACGCATACAGCAGCATGGGTGTTTCGTACTGGTACCAGGGCGATTATCCAAACGCCTTAAAGTACAACAAGCTTGCGCTCGAGTCGCGTGAAAAAGATGGCGACAAGCAGGGAGTCGCTAATTCGTACAACAACATCGGGCTTATTTACGACGACCAGGGAAATTTTCCCCAAGCCCTGGAGTACTATCTTAATTCATTACGTGTAAATGAAGAGCTGAATAACAAAGATGGAATTTCGCAGGCATACAATAACATCGGCGTTATACACTACAACCAGAAACATTATCCCGAAGCGCTTGAGAGTTTTAAAAAATCAATGCAGATTCGTTTGGAAACAAAGGATGAATATGGGCTAACGGAATCATACAGCAACATGGGCCTGGTTTATTTTGAAATGAAAAAATACGGAGAATCGTATAAGTATTATTTTGATGCGACGAAGTTGCGGGAAAAGATCGACGACCGTGAAGGTCTTGCTATTTCGTATGTCAATTTCGGAGATTATTACCTGGAGTTAGGAAATTTTGATGAGGCTCTTAAGAATTACAACAAATCTCTCGAGATCAACCAGCAAATGGGATACAGGAAAAAAGAAGCCACCCTGTACCTGAGCATGAGCGATGTGTATGAGCGGCAGGGATTACCTGAAAAGGCACTTGAAATGCAACGGAAGGCAGCAGGGATCCTTTTTGAAATTGATGCCCGCGACGGACTCGTAAAAGCTTATCAGAAACTATCTCAATCATATTCTAAAATTGGCGATTTCAAGCAGGCGTACCGTTATCATGTACTTTATAAAGAGGTAAACGATTCGTTGTTCAACAATAACCAGGTACGGGCACTCACGCAGTTGCAAATGCAATATGATTTCGATAAAAAAGAAGCACTGGCCAAAGCAGAACAGGAACGAAAGGATGACATTTCCCGCGTAGAAATTAAACGGCAGAAGATTCTCCGGTATTCCGTCACGGGCGGCCTCGCCGGAGTATTGCTCTTCCTCCTGATTGTATTCAGGCAACGCAACAGGATAGCCCGGGAAAAACGACGCAGCGATGAACTGTTGCTGAACATACTTCCTTCCGAAACAGCAGAGGAGTTAAAATCGACTGGCGGCGTGACTGCTAAAAAATTTGATGATGTCACGGTGCTATTCGCCGACTTCAAAAATTTTACCAGGATCAGCGAAAATCTCGCTGCCGAAAAGCTGGTTCAGATGGTTCATTTCTATTTCAGCGAATTTGATCACATCATCGCAGCGCACAATGTCGAAAAGATCAAGACTATTGGCGATGCATATATGTGTGCAGGAGGAATACCCGTGCCAAATAAGACACATGTTGAAGATGTGGTGAAAGCAGCGATTTCCATCAGGGATTTTGTAGCAGCCGAAAAGGAGCAGCGCATCAAAAGCGGGGAGCCCTTCTTC
>JANWID010000309.1 GCA_025450095.1 Bacteroidia bacterium
CGTTCTGGGTTCGCGGTGCTAATGTAAAGTTCGTTACTGAGCCGTTGGCCACAGGTGTAAGTGAAGTGAAATTCGGAAGCACACTCCACGAACCATGATAATAGGAGTAATTCAAACCGCTTACCGTGCCTGTTGGGTTGTCGGCGGTACGGAGCGCGACACTGAAGTTCGCCGTATAACTTACATTGTTCACTGGTGTGGTGATGGTTTGCGTTTGTGCTCCGCCTTGTGACCAGCTGCTGAAATTGTATGTAAGTGCATTGTTGATCGTTTGAGGCGAAGTAGTTCCAATTGAACGCAGCATGCCCTCTACGCTGGTAACGGTGTATGGCGCTGTGAAAGGTTGACCGTCGAGTGTAATAGTTCTCCCCTGCGGATTGGTGTTGATAGTAATGGTAGAGGTGTTGGGAAGGATGTCGGTGAAGGTGGTATCCTTCGCGCCATTTAAATCGGTTACGACAAGATAAAGCCGGTAAAACACATTTGCAGCAGTTTCGCCGCTGTTCGGAATGCTGAATGACCCTGAAGTCACCCCATCAGGTGCCGATGGTCCAGGGTGCGTATGTGTGTCGTGATGAAAAATTACGTACCACTCAAATGCGGATCCACCCAGTGTTCCATTTTCATTGTCCATTCCCGTACCGCTGAAACTGACCGATGTCCCTGCCGAATAGGTTGCTCCCGCAGCTGGTGTAACAATTGTCGCCACCGGGGGTGTGTTTGCAGTGGTGACGGTGAGCGTGGCGTTGTTGCTGGTTACACTTCCGGCGGAATTGCTCACTACTACAGAGTAAGTACCTGCATGGGAGGTCATAACGCTTGCAATGGTGTAGCTGGAAGAAGTGGCCCCACTAATATTCACGCCGTTCTTTCTCCACTGGTATGCCAAGGGTGCGGTGCCGGTGGCGGTTACCGAAAATGTTGCCGGGTTACCTTGCGAAACGGAGATGCTTTGTGGTTGTGATGTAATGACCGGGGCTGAAGAAGCGGTGTACGATATCCTGAGTAAGCTGCTGTTTGTACGCGAAAGAAAATAGAGGTTTCCGTCGGGCGCTGTAATAATTCCCACCGGGAAGCCTGCAATATTTGAGGCGAAATTGAAACGTGTCACCGTAGTGCCTGAGATGGCGAGCCTGTCGATCCAGTTGTTGCAGTAATCGATAAAGAAGTAATTCCCGGTATAGGTAGCAGGGTAATTGGTTGATGAAGGATTGAAAAATGTTCCCCCTGTTATTGCGCACCCCTGGCCAATGGCCGAACCGTGCATATACGTATAAACGGGATTCACAAAAGCGGGATTTGTACTTGTCCCTTCGGCGGTGGGCCAGCCGTAATTCCCGCCTCCTGTGGTGCAATCATTGATCTCTTCCCATGTATTTTGTCCTACGTCGTTCACAAATAATTTTCCTGTTCCAGGTTGAAATGTAAGCGTGTAGGGATTTCTCATACCATATGCCCATACACTCCTGCGTTGCACCGTGGCGCCATTGGCAAAGGGATTGCCTGCAGCAGGTGTGCCGTTGGAATTCAACCGGAGAACTTTCCCAAGGTACGTATCGAGGTTTTGTGCATTGGCTCCGTTGGCATTTTCTCCCACACCAACATACAGTCTGCCATCAGGACCGAAAGCCATGGTGCCACCGTTATGGTTGGTTGCGGAGCTGAGCGGATCGAGGTTGAGCAAAATGACTTCGCTCCCGGCCACTGCCCCATCACCGTTTGCAGTGAACCGACTAATCCGGTTATTCGCCCCGCTTGAAACTGTGTAATAGAGGTACACGAACTGGTTGGTTGCAAAATTCGGATCGAACGCGATGCCCAACAGCCCGCGCTCTCCCGATGAGTTAACACTGAGCGAAACGAATGGCGTGGCCAGCAGGGTGCCGTTTTTAAATATTCGCAGCACCCCATTCTGCTGGGCAATAAATATCCGGCCGTCGGGTGATGCTGTCATGATGGTGGGGTTGGAGATACCTGTGGCAACCTGCACCTGGCTAAATCCGGTGGGATATGTCTGGGATAAAGAGTGAATTGGATTTACTAAAAAGAAAATCCCTGTAATGAGGATAACGAA
Source organism: Bacteroidia bacterium (assembly GCA_025450095.1). The sequence continues at coordinate 2,075 of JANWID010000309.1, forward strand.
GGCAATTCGAGAAGTTGCCGGTGCAAAACGCAGCATATTCCCGTTAAAGCGGTAACGGTTTTTCATGATTTTAAAGGTGGACCGGCACGAATCACCGGCACATTGGTTCAGGAAAAATTTATGCCACAATGCGATGCAACGTGCGGTACGATATACGGTGAAGTTTCGTGTTATTCATTTGTGGCGGAAATTCTCAGGGTGTTACCCAAAGTGGGTAAAAATACACGCAGTCAGAAAGGACTCAATTTAATTTATGCATGTATTTGATTTGCAAAAGCTTAGGTTGTCATAGTAACAGTGAGGTAAACATAGCTGAACTATATTCATTAAATTGTATAAATTCCACTCATTATTAAATCAATCTACGATTTGCTTTGATTCAATCTAATAGAAGTTTCGTAAAACATGCCCGAAATGGATAAATGTCGAACAGCCGTAACTTGTATAAATGAGTTTATGGCAATGCATTTAAAACGAAATAAAATGAAATCAAAACAATATATTCTGTTGGCATTTATATCCCTTTGTTCAACTAATTTGAAAATAAATGCTCAAATCTTACCTGAATGGTCTGTTTCTCATCCAGTCAACGTTTCATTTCAAACTATGACAAACGAGATGGTGTCCGATTTGGCTGGCAATATTTATATATCAGGGTATATTAGTGATACATCAGGCAACTCCGAAGCTATTCTGCTAAAGTATAATACGGATGGCATCTTCCAGTGGGAAAATATTTATGATTCTACTCATTATTTCAATCAAGTTGCACTAGATAACGACAGCAATGTTTATATGGTAGGTACCAAGTTTATTAACGGATCTCAAATTTATCTTGTTAAATACGATGCATCCGGAATTTACCAATGGGATCAATTGTATAATATTGGTCCTTCGAATTATGGATTTGATGTGACAGTTGATGATTCAGGATATGTAATTGTTGGAGGAATAACAAACGTCAATTTATTTACAACGTTGAAATATGACGGGAATGGAAACTTAATGTGGGAAGCATTTGACAGCACTGTTGGAGGCCTTAGTTTTTCTTATGTTACAACAGATGAACACTGCAATGTATATTATGCTGGAAGGGCACAGGATACATCCTACAGAGCAAAAATATTCAAGTATAATAGCTCCGGGAATAAACAATGGGAAACTTCGTATGGCGGCAATTATTCAACCGGGCTTGCTGAACCCAAAGGAATCACTTATAGGAACGGATACGTATATCTTGCAACAGGTACAAACAACAATATTAATGCACAAGGGGATTATGCAATAGTTAAATACGATTCCACAGGAAATTTTAAATGGGACGCTATATACAGTGCATCAACCTATTACGATGTCCCAGAAGGAATTGATGTCGATAATTGGGGTAATTCTTATGTAACCGGATGGATCTTTCCATACAGTTGTTCTAGTGATGAGTATGCAACACTGAAGCTTGATTCTACAGGAGCTCAAAAGTGGGTAAAAACCTATTCATCCACACCTGTAAATGGTAATTGTAATACCGACCGACCCAGAGATGTAACAATAGATTCTTTGGGATATATTTATATAACCGGAGAAAGCCCGGATAGTCTTGGGACCTCAACTTTTACAACAATCAAGTACGACAGCAGCGGAAATGAATTATGGGTAGCAAAGTTTCACAATTCGTCTCTCTATGGTGACTACGCAAAATCTGTTAGCGTTGATCTGGCAGGAAACATATATGTTGCTGGTAGCAGTTTCGATGCAATTTCAAACAGCATAACAGCAATTAAGTATTCTTTTTATACGAACGTACCGGAGATTGATAATAATTCGCCAACATATTCTGTATCGCCTAATCCTTTTATTGATTACTTTAATATTTATTCAAAGTCGTCTTTTGATAATGCTGTTTTAATACTTTATGATCCTACCGGTAGAATGATTTTACGAGAAAAGTTGCCTATTGGAAATTCTTTTCTGATTCAAAGAGGCAATTTGGAAAAAGGAATGTATTTTTATGAATTACTTCAGGGTCAATCGATAACTGTATCAGGAAAAATAATTGCTCAGTAGCACTTTCATTAACACGCTGTTAGCGCCAGGACCGGCCGAAGTTATTTAGAAAAATAATAAAGCGGCTGCCGGCTCCGTCACCAACCGCAAAAACGTTTTCAACCATTTTAACACTCCGATTAAACCATAGTGCTCATTCAAACATCTATGAAGAAAACACATAATACGCTCCTCTTTCTTTTTATTTATTTTATAAATCAATTTAGTTTGAATGCACAAACCTGGCAATGGGAAAAAAAAGCAGGAGGAATTGGGGGAGAAGTTGGATATAGTATCAGCACAGATGCAAATGGCAATTCTTATGTAGTCGGAATATTTGCGAGCAGCACCATTGTTTTTGGTAGTATTACTTTATACAATACAGCTAACAACACTTTGGATTTATTTATTGTTAAATATGACCAATCAGGAAATGTCATCTGGGCAAAAAGTGCCGGTGGATCTGATATGGATGAAGTTTACGGAATTTGCACAGATTTAAGTGGAAATTCCTATGTGACAGGAAAATTTTGGAGCCCTTTCATTGTTTTTGGCAACGACACCTTAGTTAATGCTGATAATTCAGGCAACACCAACGACATTTTCATAGTTAAATTTGATAGTTCTGGAAGCGTTATTTGGGCTGAGCGTTTTGGAGGCAATGATTTTGACGGAGGTTATGGAATTGCATTAGGTTTAAACAATAGTTTTTATTTAACCGGAAGGTTTTATAGCCCTGTAATTTCTTTCGATACGATTACATTATCCACGTCTGGTGGGTACGATATTTTTATTGCCAAATTTGATACCTCTGGAAATGTGGTATGGGCAAAAAATGTAAATGGTTCTGATTGGGATTTTGGAGCAAGTATAGCTTTGGATTTAAATGGAAACGCATTTATAACAGGTTCTTTTTATAGTAGTACATTAGCTTTTGATACAATTATTTTGACTAATTCAGGTACATCTAACACTGACTTTTTTATTGCAAAATACGATTCGTCAGGTAACATCTTATGGGCAAAAAGCGCGGGTGGCACTGGAACTGGAAATCCTGAAGTCGGATGTAGTATCACATTAGATTCAAATGGAAATGTTCTCGTAACAGGTTTTTTTGGAAGCCCAATGATCAGTTTCGATAGCGTAAATTTGTTAAATGCAGGAACTAATACTACAAACGTTTTTATGGTTAAATATAATTCATCCGGCAATGTTCTTTGGGCTAAAAGCTTTGGAGGTACATTGAATGAATTCATTACTTCGAGTGCTATGGATGCCAATGGCAATTATTTTATAACTGGGAGTTATCAAAGTCCGGCCATTGCGATTGATACTATTACTTTATTCAATACAGGAGGAGGCACAGCGGATATTTATATCGCAAAATTGGATTCAATGGGGAATGCAATTTGGGCTAAAACCGTTGGCGGAAATAATGATGATAATGGAATGAGCTTAAGTGCTTTTCCAAATGGTGATGTTGGTATGACTGGAGGATTTTCCAGCAATCCGATTTATTTTGACAGTCACACATTATCCAATAGCGGCAGTAGTGACTTCTATATTGCTAAAATCGGAAATACAACTGGAGTCGAAGAACTAAACGAAAATGCAGATGTTAAGATTTATCCCAACCCTGTTCTGGATAATTTAAAAGTTATGGTTAATAGTAATGAGCTTTCAGAATTTATTCTTTATGACATTGCATCACGAAAAATATTGCAACAGAAATTTACAAATTCAACTTCAATCAACACAGAACTGCTTGCGAAAGGGATTTATATTTACGAAGTGCGAAGCAAAAGCGGACCCGATAGCTATCGGGTGGTTAAGAAAGGGAAAATTGTGAAAGATTGATAGTAAAAAAATACGGATATCCTTCGATGATGCGCAAGGCCGGCCTATAGTTTTTTATTTTTACTTAATCGGTAGGCCGGTTCTGCGCAAACCGACGGAACGTTTGCCACAACATAAAAGCCATAATAAATGTTTAGAATCCTATCTATTGTTACCATGTTGCTCTTTAGCAAAGTCATCGGTCAATGTCAAACTTATGTTAGTGGTGGAATATTTACAAGTACGTCGTGGATATTAACTGGCAACCCATATATTGTTACAGGGAACATAATTGTATTTCCTGGAGCAACACTCACAATTCAACCTGGCGTAATAATAAAATTTGACAATGGCACCAATATGGAAATCCAAGGTGAATTAGTCGCTCAAGGAACTGCTGCCGATTCAATAATTTTCACTTCTTCATCAAGCGCTCCTACTTCAGGTATATGGGGTGGATTAAATCATTGGAATGATATTAATCTGGATTACGTAAAAATGATGTATGCGCACGAAGCTATCGGTATGACAGGAACGCCAGATTTACAAATAAATCATTCATACTTTGCGTTTAATGATTCAGGAATATACTGGTTTGGGTATAATGAAACCGAATCAATTAATAATTCACTTTTTGAAAAAAATGGTGTAGCAATTGGAAGAGCAATGAATGCTGATATTATTTCAAATTGCATCTTTATTGATAATGGAGTAGGAATTGAATTATTGCATTATACATTGCTTACGTCATCTTCGTTTTATAATCATTCAATAATAGCTGTTACTTCCATTAATGGCGATGTTATAGGAAATCATTTTGAAAATAATAATATTGGATTGCAAGCAAAAGTTTTCGATTTTGGTTGGAAAACAATTAACAATTCTATTATAAACAATCAAATAGGCTTAAAAATCAGTGGTGACATTAGCAGCACACCAAATACAAATGTATATGGAAATACTATTTGTAATAATCTTATTTATAACGTTGAGGTATACAACAACGTATCGGTATTCATGCAAAATAACTGTTTTTGTACCATTGACTCAATAGCTATAGCAAATTCAATATATGATGCTTATGATAATCTTTCATTAGGGGTTGCTTTTTTTTCACCATTTCAAACAAATTGCGCAACTGGCATTGTTGAAACTGAAGAATTATCGAAAATATTATTTTACCCAAATCCTATATCATCAGAAGGTATATTGCAAACAAACAGCATGTTAAAAGAGGCTACTTTAGAGATTTTCGACTCGTATGGAAGGAATATCCAAATAATCGAAAATATTTCCGGGCAATCGATAGTTTTGGACCATGAAAAGTATAAGACAGGACTATACTTTATTAAGATCAAGCAAGACAATAAAATATTAGGAACTACCAAATTTATTGCAGAAAGTAATTAAGAGTGTATTGCCGTTCAAAAAGATCCCACTTTTCCGCTTCAAACTGACCCCTGTTTTCCGGAGCCAACTGACCCCACTTTTCCGGAGCAAACTGACCCCACTCTCCAAAAGGCAAAGGCTCCTGTAAATATCAAATTTACAAGGGCTTTGCTGCTTTTCTGGCGATCATGCCCGATCCTGATACAGTAGCAATTTGTGCTTCATACCCATGTGCCTAAACTTGTCCAATAACTATCGCACCTATTTGTTTGCCAGCAGTTTGGGACCCAATAGTTATCGGACGGAAGATAAGAAGCTTTTCGCGAATAGGGAGCAATAACCTTTGTATTTTTTATGCGTAAAACGGGAATTCAAAAGAATTGATGTTTACTTGAATTGAGAGTGGGGAATTGAAATCAGGTACAAAAAGTGCATACTCTCAGCCTAATATTTTTGGTATAAAATAGTTCACCATCCATGGAGCTCCAGCTTTCAAATTCGGTATTGCCTGCACTGGTTTATGATATGGAAGCAAGTGCCAGCGCTGCCAACCTGGTTTATTCCGATACTCAGGATCCGGGAATTAAACGGGTGAAAAAGGGAAAAGGCTTTGGCTATTATCTTGACAATAAGAAAATTTCAGATAAAGCAACGCTCAAACGAATCCGATTGCTGGTGATTCCACCGGCCTGGAAAAATGTATGGGTGAGCCCTGATGAAAGAAGCCACATTCAGGCAACAGGATTTGATTCCAAAAACCGGAAACAATACCGGTATCATCACATGTGGAATCATGTTCGCAATCATGCTAAATTTTCTACGGTATTGGAGTTTGGTGAAACTCTTCCCCAAATGCGCCAAAAACTTCAACGGGATATTAGCCGGGGGGAATTTTGCGAAGAACAGGTGCTCGCACTGGTAATTTCAGTGATGGAAAGGACTTATATACGTGTCGGAAATGAATTTTATGAAAAAGAATACGGTTCACATGGCCTCACCACATTAAAGAACCGTCATGTTAAGATAAACGGTCACTCGCTGACATTTTCATTCAAAGGAAAGAAAGGAGTTAACCATGTCATCACACTGAAAAATAAAAAGCTCGCACGGCTGGTAAAGCAATGCCGTGATATTCCAGGAAAAGAGTTGTTCCAATACATTTCTGATGAAGGTGAAAGAAAAAAAGTTGATTCCGGAAGGGTCAATGAATATATACGTCAGATTTCAGGAAAGCAATTTTCGGCAAAAGATTTCCGCACCTGGGCAGGTTCCGTTAATGCGGTGCGGAAAATTATGGAGTTGAAAA
>JANWID010000310.1 GCA_025450095.1 Bacteroidia bacterium
AATGACAGTTATTTCGAGCAACTTATTTCTGAAAAGACCAGGAATTGGGATGTGGAGCGAATCGCCCTGATGGATATTATCCTGTTGAAAATGGCACTGAGCGAAATCCTCAGTTTCCCGGGGATTCCGGTAAAGGTTAGTATCAATGAATATATCGATATTTCAAAGGATTACAGTACTCCCAAAAGCAAGATGTTTATCAATGGTGTTATTGATAACCTGGTGGCCGATCTGAAGGCCCGGGGAGAAGTGAAAAAAACGGGACGAGGACTCATCGAATGACTCTTAAAGGGTATCAAAAAGATTAAATTTGCAGCGATAAAAAACAGATCATGAATACCCTCAGAAATTGTTTATTAGTTATTATTACCATCGGACTTTCCGTCCTTTTGTCCTGTAAAGGAAATAAATCGGGAGATGACAGGATTTCACCAGAGGTTATAAACAACCCGGCAACTGCATCTGCAAACGAAGATAAAGATGACCAGACTTTACCGGAATTCACTTTTGAAACCGATAATCATGAATTCGGTGAAATTGTCCAGGGCGAAAAAGTTTCATATGCTTTTAAATTCCGGAATACTGGTAAAGGTCCCCTTGTGATTTCTTCAGCAAGCGCTTCCTGCGGATGCACAATTCCGGAATATACTAAAACACCTGTTGAAGCTGGTGAAGAAGGATATGTGAATGTAACTTTCGACAGTTCGGGAAAGTCTGGAATGGTAAGCAAAACCGTAACCCTGATTGCCAACACAATTCCAAACACTAAAGTATTGACAATAAGTGCAGATATTCAAGTACCTAAAGAAAAAAGTTAAGTAAAAAAATATTATTTCAAACAATTAAAGCAACCATTTTAAAGCATAGAATATGACCGTATCAATACTCCTTCAGGCTGCTCCGGGTGGGGGCGCCATTGGACAACTTCTGATGATCTTAATGATCATCGTAGTATTTTATTTTTTCATGATCCGGCCTCAGATGAAGAAAGCCAAAAATGAAAAAGTTTTTAAAGAAGGCCTGGTTAAAGGCGACAAGGTTGTAACAATTGGTGGTGTACATGGCAAAATTGTAGAAGTAGCAGATACCACTTTTATGATTGAAGTTGATAATAATGTCAGGCTGAAAATCGAGAAAACGGCGGTTTCAGCAGAAGCAACTAAGCAATACCAGCCAAAATCCTGACCTGCTGCATTCTTATAATGCAGTGAAGCCGGAATACGTTTGATTTGGCTTGTTCTTTTCTATTTTTGAAGAATTGAAAAAGCAGCTATTTCACAAATTTGGTCAGCGATTAAGGCTTAATCAGAAAGCAGCAATATTTCTTGTTTGCTTCCTCCTATCGGTAGTTTTCTGGGTTTTTACTTCCCTGAGCAAGGAATATGAGACTCAGATCCGGATCCCTGTGAAGTATCGGAATATTCCTTTCACAAAATATTTTGACAGCACATTACCGACTCATGTTGATTTTCTGTTCAGAAGCACTGGCTTCCGGCTCACTGGTGTTCACCTGCGAGACCGCCCTGATTCTGTAATTATAGATGTAGCAACTTTACCAAAAAACCAGTCAGGACTTAATTTTCAGACCATCGCTTTGCGTGATCAATGGGATGGAGATCTGAAACCTTACAAGGTTATTCCCGAATCCATAAAAGCAGGATTTAATTTTCGAAAAAGCAGGAAAGTTCCTATCAGACTCATCAGCGAAATTACATACAGACAACGCTTCGAGCCTATAGGAAATATCACCCTGGAACCGGATAGCGTGGACATAGCCGGACCGGAAAACATTTTATCCAAAACCAATGAAATTAAAACAATGCCGTTAATCATCAATGATGTATTCACTATTAAACAAGGTGAATTGGATCTTGATAAAACATCATATTCAGGCCTGGCAGGTTCTGTTTCAAAGGTTCATTATCATCTTTCGGTTGAAGAGTATACCGAAGGAATGGTAGAAGTTCCCATAAGGCTTCCGGTATCTCAAAGGAGTAATATAACGTTATTGCCAAATACAGCTAAAATCACTTATACAGCTCCCCTGTCATTTTTCAGCCAGATAAAAAAGGATGATTTCAGCCTGGTAACCGAACTTCCGGCATCGGGGCAACCGGCAAAATTACCGGTGCGATTGCACACGCAGCCTGATAAGGCCCGGATTCTATCCATTGATCCGGAATTTATTGATTACCTGATCAACAAATGAAACCTTTCCTGGTAGGTGTCACGGGAGGAATCGGCTCCGGGAAATCGGTGGTATGCCGCATCCTGGAATTAATGGGGGTGCCGGTGTATAATGCCGATAATGCTTCTAAAATCCTTCTTGAAGAAGATCCGGCCGTAGTTAAGGCAGTTAAGCATTTGATTGGATTGGAATCATATGATGAGCATGGAAAACCAAACCGCTCCCGGATAGCTGAAGTAGTCTTTAACGATCCCGAAAGACTCAAGGAATTAAATGCAATCCTTCACCCTGCCGTAAGGGAAGATTTCAGGAATTGGGTCGGATCACATCAGGAATTTCCTATACTGATCAAAGATGCAGCGATACTTTTTGAATCGGGCAGTAATAAGGAACTTGATTTTATCGTGACCATTTCCGCACCTGAAACTTTACGAGTCAACCGGGTCATGAAACGTGACGCAAAGACTGCTGAATCTATATACCGGATCATCAAAGAACAATTACCACAGGATTCACTTATTGAAAAGAGCAATTTCGTTTTGTATAATGATGAACAAAGCCTGGTAATCCCCCAGATCCTAGAGTTGCTTGATGTTTTGAAAAAATTAACATCCGACCGGCCTTGAATAAAATCGTAATCCCGATATTGCTGAATCTTTCAGAATGATTACCCCGCATCTTCAAAGCCGGCCAGAAGGCCTTTATTTTGCCCCAGGCGATTTTTACCTGGATCCCAAACGGGCTGTAAACAGGGCCGTGATTTCTCATGCACATGCTGATCATGCAAATGCTTCAAACCGGGAAGTATGGTGTACAGGATCCACGGCATCCTTCATGAAAATCAGATATAGCGATCGGTTAAAAAGTATTTTTAACCTGAAACCTTATCATGAAACTTTTCAAATCGGATCTGTTGAAATTACATTGATCCCTGCAGGCCATATGCTGGGCTCCGCACAGATATTGATTGTTTATGAGGGCATCCGGTACTGTTATACGGGTGATTTCAAGATACGACACGATGATACCTGTGAACCATTCGAGGTAGTTCCCTGTGATGTACTGATAACAGAGACCACATTTGCAAATCCCCAGTATGTTCATCCCCGCGAAGAAGATGAGTTTAAGAAGCTGGAAGCGTATAGTCACTGCAATATTGTAATCGGAGCATATAATCTTGGTAAATCACAACGTGTAACGCTTCTTTCAGGACGCTTTCTTCAATCGCGGAATATCATGGTGCATCCCGACGCGATTTTATTTCATAAGATTTATGAAGAAGGTGGTATACCGCTCGGGAACTGGAAACCGTATAATTACAGGGAATTCAGGAATTCCAGAAACAATGTTCTTATTGCTCCTCCCCGCGCTATATCCTCTTACCTCAATCAACCTTTAACAGTTGTTGTTTTTGCAACAGGCTGGAAACGTTCGCCGGTTCGCTCCCATTTTAATTTTCACCTGAGTGATCATGCAGACTGGAATGAAATCCTCGAACTTATCAGGTTATGTGGCGCTAAAAAAATCATCCCGGTGCATGGTGACGGAAAACTCCTGATGCAGCATCTTGCGAAAGAAACAGTCGAGGCTCCTGATTTATTTTCATAAATTTTTATAAAATATAGTGCTGTTAATCATTTTATTACATGAATCACATACATTAGTTATTTAAATCTATTTTTAGGTTGATTCGAACCTGTTCACTTGATAATATTTTCAATAAAGAAGTGAGGCCTTAAAAATTGATTCAGCCCGTATGTTGTAAATATCCTTCATCGGTACATTTAATAAGTTCTAATTTTAGAAGATGAAAATCCTTACCGCTTTACAAATCCGTGAGGCAGATCAGTACACCATCAAAAATGCACCGATTGCTTCCATCGACCTGATGGAACGAGCAGCTACGAAGTGTTTCGACTGGATTAAAATATATGTGAGTTCGGGCATTGCTATTCATGTAATCTGTGGGCCGGGGAATAATGGTGGTGACGGATTGGTAGTTGCGCGGCTATTAATTCAAGACGGTTTCCAGGTTAAAGTTTCCGTAATAGCTACTGGTAAATTTTCGGGAGATTTTTTGCAGAATCTCGATCGATTAAAAGCACTGGCACCTCATGTAATTTCTGAAATAAAAGATGCAAATGAATTGATTATTGGAAATGATACAATTTTGATAGACGCACTTTTTGGAACAGGTTTATCAAGAAGTCCTGATGGTCTTTCAGCAGCCGTAATCCAAAAAATAAATACATCAGGAAAAGAAATAATCAGCATTGACATGCCTTCAGGTCTTTTTTCCGATAAGACCTCCGTAAATAATGTAATTGTTAAAGCGGCGATAACACTCACATTCCAATACCTGAAACCTGCCCTGCTATTACAAGAAAATGCATCCTGGTTTGGTATTGTTCATATTTTGGATATCGGGTTATTGAAGGAAGCAGAAGAAAAAATGGACATCCGTTTTTTTCAACCAGACATTGCCCTGATTAAGTCTTTTATTCAACCTAGAGATCCATTCTCCCACAAAGGTACCAATGGACATGCTATGCTTATTGCAGGCGGAAAAGGAAAGATGGGAGCCGGCATCTTGTCGGCAAAAGCATGTCTTCGCAGTGGTGTCGGTTTAGTAAGTATGTTCGTTCCCGAATCAGGCGAGATGATTATTCAAGCATCAGTTCCGGAAGCGATGTCAATAAGTTATAATCCGGATAATACCGTGTTACCTGATTTTACATCATACAGGGCAATTGGTGCAGGTCCGGGATTAGGTACCGGAACAACTGCAACCCTGATAATAGATAAGCTGCTTGACATACCGATACCAATGGTTCTGGATGCAGATGCTTTAAACATACTTTCCTTAAATCCGGTATGGATACAGCGCCTTCAACCGGAAAGTATACTCACTCCGCATCCGGGAGAATTCAGACGTTTAGCTGGAGACTGGAAAAATGATTTTGATAAGCTTGATAAGCAACTGGAGCTTGCAAAAAAGTATAATTGTTTTGTAGTATTGAAAGGAAAAAACACAGCAATCTGTACACCAGAGGGCCATACATGGTTCAACCCTACCGGTAATCCGGGAATGGCAAAAGGCGGTTCGGGAGATATTCTTACCGGCCTTATTACCGGAATACTTGCAACAGGTTTATCGCCTTTGGAGTCATGTATTTTGGGAATTTGGTTGCATGGTAAATCCGGAGATCTCGCCTCCGCTGAACTTTCCGAAGTTGCAATGAACGCAATGGACCTGGTCAGCTTTTTACCCCAGGCCTGGAAAACCCTGCTGAGATAAAATCTTAATTTTTAGAGAGAAAATAAGCTTATAAACAACCTCTGAATTACCAGAGGTTCGTTATCTTTGCATCGGGTAAGTCTTATACGACCAGCTCCTGTGAACCTCCCCAGGTCCGGAAGGAAGCAAGGATAAACGGTTGTAGCGGTGCGATATAAGTAGCTTACCCACTTTTTTTTATTCCCGTGGCATGCTTTTAAAAATCCATCCCGATAATCCGCCACAACGACTTTTGATGCAGGCTACTGAAGTTCTCAAGTCAGGAGGTGTAATTATTTTCCCTACTGATTCGATCTATGCAATTGGGTGTGATGCCGGTAATCAGAAAGCCTATGAAAAATTATGCAGGATCCGTAATGTAAAACCCGAAAAATCTACGTTCTCATTCCTGTTGCACGATCTGTCGCATATTGCGGAATATGTTCGTCCATTCGACCGCTCTGTATTTAAGTTATTGAAAGCTTCATTACCGGGTCCGTTTACTTTCATTATGCCGGCAGGAAACAACGTTCCGGTTCTTTACCGTAACAAGCGAAAAACAATCGGGATTCGTGTTCCCGCCAACAAAGTTGTTATGGAGTTGATAATGATGAATCAGGGACCCTTGGTTTCGGCATCGCTGCACGACCGTGAAGATGAAATAGCGGAGTACCTTACCGACCCTGAAACCATCTATGATCGTTTCGGAGAACTGGTTGACCTGGTCATTGATAGTGGTCCGGGAAATAACGTTCCAAGTACAGTTATTGACTGTACTGGTGATGAACCTGTGATAATAAGACAGGGACTGGGGCAGGTATAATGATAACTGTATTCTAACGAATTTACCATCACCTTGAATTAGCTTTTCAATATTGATTTCGCAAATGACTTCCATGTAAACTGTCCGGCTGTTTCCTTTACTCCGGCTTCCATTTCCAATGCCCTGTTATTACTAAAAAAGTCCACAATCGCTGATGCAATAGATTGAGGGTTTACTTCGGTAACATATCCTGCTTTCCCGTTTGGAACAATTTCAGGAAGACCGCCGACATTTGTAACTACCATGGGTTTGCCGAAAGCATATGCGATCTGCGTTACCCCACTCTGAGTCGCATCACGATAAGGTTGAACTACCAGGTCACTTGCACTGAAGTAATTTTTAACTTCTTCTTTGGGAATATAATGATCGTGTAATAACACGATATCGGTTAATCCTAATTCTGAAATCAGATCGGTATATGGTTTTTTGTCTTCATAAAATTCTCCTCCGACGAGGAGTCTCACACCCAGATTTCTCAATTTATCATCAGCAAATGCTCTGATCAGAAGATCGAGACCTTTGTAATGCCTGATGAATCCAAAAAAAAGCACCAGTTTGTAATTACCCAGGCCTAATGCAGCACGTGCTTTTTCGCGGGGAACGGGGCTGCCGAAAATGTCATATACCGGATGTGGTTGCAACATTGCCGGTTTTGATTTATCGAATTGCTTCAGGTCATTCATTACACTCCTGCTCATAACCACAAACGAATCGCAGGCTTTAATAAAATACCGTGTTAGCATGTCATCCCCGGTTCTTTTTTCATGAGGAATAATGTTATCGGCTATCGCAACTACCTTGATTTTATGATTTCCTTTTTTTACCCATCGGATTATTGTACCCAGGCAGGGTGCCATGAAAGGCATCCAATACCGTACAATAAGCATTTCAGGATCTTGTTTTCGTATATACGCAGCAGTTTTCCTCCAGCTAACAGGGTTGACAGAATTTACCATCGGAACAATGTGTAATCCATCTGGTGGAGGATCACCTTGAGCCAGCTGAGTTTTTCCCGGGAAAAATAGTTGAGGATACTGTAGTGTAAAGGAAACAATGCTGCATTCTTTTCCTTCGGCTAAAAGGGCTTTACAAAGCGCTTCATTAAAATTTGCAATTCCGCCCCGGAGCGGATATGCCGGACCTAAAATGATAATATCCACCCTTTTTCTTAAGTATTATTTTGGATACAAACAACCGGATTGAAGCGATGCAAGGTATTCAATTTCTGCTTTCTGGAGTTCATTTACTTAATTTGCATGCATGCATTTTTAATCAACATTTATCGTTCATGATTTTACCTTAGCACTCCCCTGAAGTAGCAAAAATAACCTATCTTTGCCGTTGTTTTCAATGTATTAGCGTTGAGTAAGCACGGAAAAATATTGGTTGCAATGAGTGGGGGTATCGACAGTTCGGTAGCTTCCATGATGCTTCATGAAGAAGGTTATGAGGTTGTGGGAATCACCATGAAAACATGGGATTATGCTTCCTCCGGAAGTTCCAAAAAAGAAACCGGCTGCTGTAGTCTCGATTCTATAAATGATGCACGTTCCATTGCAGTGGAAAAAGGATTTCATCACTACATACTGGATATTCGCAATGAGTTTGGAGATGCTGTAATCGACAATTTTGTTGACGAGTATTTATCAGGCCGTACTCCGAATCCATGCGTACTATGTAATACACATATTAAATGGGAAGCTCTTTATAAGCGTGCCAATATGCTGGATTGCGAATACATTGCTACTGGCCATTATGCACAGGTCCGCCATGAAAATAACCGTTATGTGATCTCAAAAGGCGTCGATGAAAATAAGGATCAAAGCTACGTTTTGTGGGGTTTGTCACAAGAGCTGCTGGCACGTACTAAGTTCCCCGTAGGTGGTTTCAGGAAAACTGAAATACGGAAAATGGCAGCAGACTGGGGTTTTCATGAGCTTGCCAATAAGAGTGAAAGCTATGAAATCTGCTTTGTACCAGACAATGATTACAGGGCATTTTTAAAACATCGTGTTCCCGGACTTACAGAAAAAGTTGAAGGAGGTGATTTTGTTTCATCGGATGGGAAGATTCTTGGGAAACACAAAGGCTACCCGTTTTATACAATCGGCCAACGGAAAGGTCTTGAAGTAGCATTCGGACAACCAATGTATGTAACTAAAATTGTCCCTGAAACGAATACTGTAGTTTTGGGAGGATTTGAAGACCTGGAGAAAAGAGAAATGTGGGTACGCAATGTGAACCTGGTAAAATCTTCAACCATTCCCGGAACGATGGAAGTAACTGCAAAAATCAGGTATAAAGACCAGGGCACACCTGCATCAATATCGATGCATGATAACCTGGTACGGGTGCTTTTTCACCGTAACGTTACCGCAGTTGCACCGGGACAGAGTGCAGTATTTTATGATGATAATGACCTTATCGGTGGTGGGTTTATTTTAAAATAATAAACAATATGAGAAAAACGCTCTGGTTGCTTACTGTTCTTGTCATATTGGGAGTTGTATCATGCAATGATGAAGCATCGGATGACTCCGGACCATCCGGGTTGATCTATTCTTATTTCCCGGTTAATGTAGGACATGAATTAATTTACGATGTGGTTCATATTACCAAATCATCATTCGACGGTAGCCATGATACTGCTATTTATCAACTGAAAGAAGTTATCGAATCACAATATATCGACGGCGAAGGCAGGACTACACAACGGCTGGAACGTTATTCCCGGAATACTTCCGGCGATCCCTGGGTGATCAAGGATGTCTGGACATCCAATCTTACACCTGCCAGGGTTGAGAAAAAGGAAGAAAATAATACATACATTAAATTGGTATTTCCCATTAACGGTAATGTTGAATGGAATGGGAATATTCTTAATAACATGGATGCGCAGATGTATGAATACTATGATCTTCACGAGCCATTGGATGTAGGAGGAATTTCATTTGATTCCACATTGTCTGTGCTGGAAGCTGAAGATAATTTCTATGATGAAAATAAGTATGAATCGGAAACCTATGCACCTGGAGTTGGCCTGATATACAGGGAAAAAAACTTTATCAAGTGGTATAAGGCAGGACAAGCACAATTCGATACTATTATCTCACAGGATCTGTATAAAGAAACCATTGTATCATGGTCAAATTAATAAGCATGAAGAAACTAATACTCTTTACCGTAATTATTGTATCGGCATGGTCAGAAGCGTTTACGCAGGGACGTTACGTTGTTTTCCTGACAGATAAAAACAATTCGCCCTATTCCCTTTCCAACCCTTCTGTTTACCTCTCCCAAAGAGCCATCAACAGGCGGAATGCACAGGGCTTAACGGTTACCGCACAGGATTTTCCTGTTAACCCGTCGTATGTTACCGGTATTGCCAATACCGGTGCGCAGGTATTGAACACATCTCGTTGGTTTAATTCTGTTACTGTTGATGTAAGCAATAGCAATATTTTAAATTCAATTCAGGCATTATCCTATGTTTCACAGACTGAGAATGTAGGACGCGTCATGCCTGTTGGAGTATCTGGTCGGAATAAATTTGAAACAGAAAATATCAGGCATCCTCAAAACAACATTGCTTCCGGTAATCGCACAACAATGTTTAATTACGGGCCATCATTCAACCAGGTCAACATGTTGAAAGGTGATTTGATGCATAACAATGGATACGTCGGAACCGGTATGATCATCGCTGTGCTTGATGCAGGATTTGCAAATGCGAACAACATGCCTGTCTTCGATTCGCTTTTTATTAATAACCAGATCCTGGCTACCTGGGATTTCGTGGATAATGAATCGGACGTTTACGACGACGACACTCATGGAACAATGGTATTTTCTCTTATGGGTGGAAACTCACCGGGTGAAATTATTGGTACCGCACCAGGTGCTTCATATTTGCTGCTCCGGTCTGAAAATGCTCCTGCCGAAGCAATTATTGAAGAATACAATTGGGCCTCTGCTGCAGAATATGCAGATAGTGCAGGCGCTGATATTATCAATTCCTCACTCGGATACACTTTATTTGATGACCCTTCACAGGATCACACATATAATGATCTCGATGGCAATACTACTCCTATTTCCATTGCTGCAGATATAGCAGCCTCAAAAGGAATGGTGGTATGTAACAGCGCCGGCAATGAAGGAAATGGTTCCTGGTTCCACATTAGTGCTCCTGCAGATGCCGACAGCATCCTGGCTGTAGGAGGTGTGGATTCATTCGCTACGTATGTTCAGTTCAGTGGTAAAGGACCATCAGCAGATGGTGATGTTAAACCCAATGTCGCTGCCCAGGGCTCTCAAACATATGTTGCTGATCCGTGGACCGGAACTGGTGTGTTTCCTGGTAACGGAACCTCATTTGCTTCACCGCTTATGGCAGGAATGGTTGCTACACTTTGGCAATGTCATCCCAATGCTACCAATATGCAAATCATAAATGCCAT
This sequence comes from Bacteroidia bacterium, assembly GCA_025450095.1. The sequence goes on from JANWID010000310.1 coordinate 10,749, forward strand.
TCAGCAAAGTGCTACTCAGTTTAATAATCCTGATTCACTTTTAGGATATGGGATTCCTGATTTTCCTGCAGCATGCCTGATTCTTGCAGGAATCGATCCCGGAGCGGCAGACAACGGAGATAACCTGATCATAAATGGAAACCCATTTACCGAAAAACCTGAAGTTTCTTTTTATTCCAATAACGGCCAGGAAGTCAGAATCCGGGTAACCGATATTCTGGGTAAGATGATTTACACTTCTAAACAACGTGTTGCCGGCTTGACGATAACACCACTGGATATGCCTGTTTTTGTTTCCAAAGGAATTTATATTCTCGAAGTAGAAACTGATGCAAAAGTTTTTTCTGAGAAAATAGTAAGGCAATAAAGTAATACAGAAAAAATCCGGTTTAATAATTAGCCGGATTTTGTAGAGACATTAACAAGGTTTCTCAATAAATCTCTTTTATATATCTTTTCGGGTGATCCGATTCCTGGTAGTCATCTTTTTTCTGGCGTTTAGGAAGCTTTATTTTTTCCTGCTTCATTTCCTTATATGGAATATGGTTCAGCACGTGAGAAATAATATTAAGACGGGCTCTTTTCTTATCATTTGAAACTGCCACATACCAGGGTGCAAAATCCAGATCCGTTATGGAAAACATATCATCACGTGCTCTTGAATATTCGTACCATTTACCGTATGATTTCAGATCCATAGGAGATAATTTCCAGATTTTCCTGCCATCTTCAATTCTTGATTCCAGGCGTCGCGTTTGCTCTTCCATGCCTACCTCAAGCCAATACTTAAGAAGGATGATTCCCGATTCCACAATAGCTTTTTCTACAAGCGGCACTCCTGATAGAAATTTTTTCGATTGTTCTTCGGTACAAAATCCCATCACCCGCTCTACTCCTGCTCTGTTATACCAGCTTCGGTCAAATATCACAATCTCACCAGCTGCCGGCAAATGTGGTATATAACGTTGCATGTATAGTTGTGATTTTTCCCGATCTGTTGGCGCAGGTAATGCAACTACCCTGAATACCCTTGGGCTAACTCGTTCTGTTAACGTTTTAATGGTACCACCTTTCCCTGCACCATCGCGACCTTCAAATACAATACAAACTTTCAGTCCGGCATGCTTTACCCACTCCTGCAATTTTACAAGTTCAACATGGAGCTTTTCGACTTCTTTTTCATATTCTTTCCTGCCCATTTTCTCCTTCTTTTCATCAACAACTATAGCGTGTCCGTTTTTACCCGGATCAACTGCCGATGTTTTCTTTTTACCTGATTTTGTTTTCATAATGAGAAATTTTATTGAAATTCTTTTTAAGATTATTTATTCCCCGTTTCTTAAACTACAGATGGAGTTTCACTCTGTTTATTATTCCCGGCAAGGAATTTTGAAACTGCCAGGTCGAGACCCAAAAACATACGTTTTTCTGTTAGTGCCTCACCCAGTGGGGATCTTTGAATTATCCGGAACACCTTCGGGTTTAAATCCACCAACCACAATTCCAAACCGTTTTGTCGTAATCTTTCCTCAGCATCCGCAAGCATTTTTAATGCAGTATATTCCATATCAGGAATCCCGCTCATTTCAATGACAACCACAGAAGGGTTATATTTATCTATCAGTGACCTTATTTTTTCACCTACCCGCGAAGCGTTAGCAAAATAAATTCTTCCTTCGGGTCTTACAATCAACAGACCCGGGAAATCCTCGTCGCCCGGGTGTTCTGAAGAAAGCGGACGGTAAACACTGGTACCTTTTTTTCTCCGAAGCACCCACAATGGTGGATTTGCAGTTTGTTGTGCGAGAGATACCATGGAAAGCAGAATAGCAACCAGGATTCCGTTTAAGGTGCCTAACAAAATTACACCTGCAACAGCTGTGAGCGACCATATGAATTCTGTTTTACGGATTCTCAGGATAGCTTTGAAATCTTCCGGTTTAAATAATCCGGCAGAATATACTATTACAACTGCAGCCAGTGTAGCTTGTGGCATCATACCAAATAACCCGGCCAGGAAAAGCATGGTCAGCAATGCCATTGTTGCAGTCATCAGGCTGGCCATGGGAGTGCGTGCTCCTGTTAACCGGTTCATTGCAGTTTGAGAAGTTCCTCCACCCGCCGACATGGAACCAAGAAAAGCTGGTAGTGCATTGGCAAGTCCTGTAGAGATCAGCTCACGGTTGGGTACAATGGCAGGTTCACCGGATTTATAAAATGCCCGTCCGGCAGCTATTGTTTCCGTAAAGCTCATCAAAGCGATGCCAAGGGCTCCCGGCCACAATTCCTCAGCGAGAGAAAAATCGGGCATTGTCAACTTCGGTAATCCTTTTGGAATGAATCCTACCAGTTCCAGGCCCAGAGCATTTGGATCAATCAAAAATGCTCCCATTACACCTATTACAATTACAACAAGCGGAGCCGGAATTTTAGGAATATACTTTTCAATGACAATCAATAATACAATCATGATTACGCCTGTGATCAATGTAGGTCCATTGGTTTCCGGCAGATGATTTACTATTGAAATGAGATTATGGATAAAACCGGATTTTTCAAAATGAATTCCAAGTAGTTTGGGAAGCTGGTCGATTATTATAACAATTGCAATTCCGGCTTTAAAGCCAACCAGTACGGGTTCAGAAATAAAACTTGCAACAAATCCCAGCCTGAGCAAAGCAGCTAAAATCAATATCACACCCACCAGCAACGTAAGCATGGCAGCGGCTGAGAGCAGTGCACCAGGTTCGCCGGATGGAACTACTAAATTCAACTGGGTTGCCGTAAGTATCGCAATGGTTGTGGATGTGCTTACGCTCAAAACCCGTGAAGTACCAGTGAAAGCATAAACGATCATCGGTAAAAGCACCGTATATAATCCAACCTGTACGGGAAGTCCGGCAATAGTGGCATAAGCCATAGCCTTTGGAATCACGATGGCGGACGTAATAAGTCCCGCCATAATATCAGGCCTAAGGAAGGCTGAAGAATAGTTCTTAAACCAGCTTTCTTTTTTCATAAATAGAACATCAGGTCATCAAAAACGCCGGAACCCGAATGGAAAATACCGGTAACCAGATCCCGATACCGTTATATTCTAATAGTAAAGCTAAAAAAAAATCCCGGCTTATGTGCCGGGAATAAAACTCGGGGAAATTATTGATTATCGGCGCTTATCTGTTGACAAAGTATTAAACAATATGAATAGTTTAAAGTACTGTATTATTTCCGGCTTGTATCATGCCTGGAAACCGGAATTTATTTTTTGTGGATTTATTGCGGGAAAAATACTTTCAAATCCAAAATCGTAATATTGAAATAAAGTAGTGATGATGCTAGTATCTTTTTAAACTGAAAGATAATTCCAGGTACTCTTTCATAAACCGGTTGTTAAAATGCGATTCACTGGTATCCAGTTCCGCGCTGTGTAGCCATCCTGCTTTTGGTAAAGGATCAAGAAAAAGTAATTCTATTCTCCCACTTTTCTTTTGAATATGTATTTGAGCTATTCGTTCATCAAAGGCTGAACTGTAATAATAAGCCTGAACAATTGCAGGCAGGCCGGTTGCCGTTATATAAAATAATGAGATTATAACGTATACCCTAAGTGCAATAAGGTTGCTAAATTTATTTTTCATTATTTTTCCGCCATACATTGCAATGAAAACAGAAAAGACAACAGTATAAATTGATACCTGTGTCCACGCTCTTTCCGGTCCCATTTCCGACATGATAAAGGAAACCGGTAACAACGATATCATAACAAGCAATACAAAAACAACAGTTATAACCTTCATCATTCGGGAAGTCAACCAGGGGATTTCCCGGCTTAATGCGATGACGAACCATGGGAATGAAAATATTAATGCAGGAAGGATCTTAACTGGTAAATAGATTCCAAACATTTTGATCATTGCTTTAACCCACACCCAGGCTTTGAATGAAAAAGTTGTCTGCGGAAGAAAGGAAGATCTTACCACATGTCCTTCTCCCAAAAAGCTGATTGCAAAACCCAGCATCAATCCGCTCAGGAAAATGATTATTTTTTTATCGAAAGGAATGTACCAAACACGCCAACGGTTCTTCCTGATCAACATGGAGAGAATTATAATACTAGTAACCATACAGGTTAAAACGAGCGGTTCATATGCACCCGCCATAAAAATGCTGATTGCTGCAAGTCGCAGATAACTGCCTGTTGAATTTCCAGGTTGGGTGATTTCTCCAATTGCAAACAGCAGGGCGATTGTACCCAACAGGTACATAGTTGATGTATTTATCCAGAAAAAAACATCGGGAATACTGAAACAGGAATAGAAAAATGCAATTGAAATATAGCCTGCCAAAATCATGTTCTGTTTTCTCTGATCTCCATTTAAGTTATTAATAACACGCAGTACAGCATACCAGAGTAATAACAGGCAAAGCAGATGATACCACCATAAAGTACCGGTCTTAAGAGAAAGCAACAGTACTCCATTTAAAACAGCGATAGCACTCCACCGGGTATTCCAATGTTCATGGAACCATTTTACAGAACCCAGCCATCCGAAATCACGAAGCTTATTTAAAAATTCAAAATCATCGGATGCGAACCGGTTGCATACAGCTACAATTGAAAAGCAAACCAGGAATGCCAGTAAGGGAATTACTAATATTCGTAACTGTTTTTCCATAGCGATAAATGTAAATTAAAAATACAGGAAACCTCTACAAATCTACTTATCCTGCGTTATGCAAATTTTTTAAATCCTCATTTACCTCTAGTAAACTCCGGTTCGCATGCCTTGTCTAAGCAATTTTTAGAGGTTTCCTACAGTATCAACACCCGATAACAGGGTAAAAAAAAACCACCCTTATTGAGAGTGGTTTGTAATTGACGGGGGCACTTTTTATTTTGCCGATTCCACGATTGCTTTAAAAGCTTCCGGGTCGTTCATTGCCAGATCGGCAAGTACTTTACGATTAAGACCGATTCCTTTTTCATTAAGCTTACCCATGAATTCGGAATACGACATTCCGTGTTCACGAACTCCGGCATTAATTCGCTGGATCCACAGGCTACGGAAATTTCTTTTCTTGGTTTTCCGGTCGCGGTATGCGTACTGGAGACCTTTTTCAACGGTATGCTTGGCAACAGTTAACACGTTTCCGCGACTGCCCCAATTACCTTTTGCAAGCTTGAGAAGTTTTTTTCTCCTGGCTTTTGATGCTACTGAATTGACTGACCTTGGCATTTTAAATCAATTTTTGGTGATAGCGTCTTCCTTGCGGAATCCTTTTCAGCTATTTCCCTGGTTTATATTTAAAGAATTAATTACGGTTAAGAAGCAAGCATCCTGGTTACACGGGCATGGTCAGATTTATCAACCAGTCCTGTATGAGTTAACGCTCTTTTACGCTTGGTGCTCATCTTTGTAAGGATGTGGCTTTTGAAAGCGTGCTTTCTCTTGATCTTTCCGGTGCCGGTTACCGAGAACCTTTTCTTGGCACTGGAATTCGATTTCATTTTTGGCATTTTATTACTTGATTTATCAGTTCTTAATAATCAGAATTACTTATTTGGCTTTACTATTTTTTTGTTTTCTTATTCGGCAGTGGCACCAGGTGGAGAAACATCCTGTTACCTTCAAGTTTGGGTAGCTGTTCTACTTTTCCATAATCAGCAAGCTCCTGGGCAAACTTTAGCAGGATAATCTCCCCTTTTTCTTTATACGCGATAGTACGGCCTTTAAAGTGTACGTAAGCTTTAACTTTTGCTCCTTCATCCAGGAATTTGATGGCATGTTTCACTTTGAAATTAAAATCATGCTCATCGGTATTGGGTCCAAAGCGTATTTCTTTCATCACAGCTTTGGCTGTTTTCGCTTTAGCTTCTTTTTCTTTTTTCTTTTTTTCGTAGAGGAATTTCTGGTAATCAACAATTCGACAAACAGGTGGGTCGGCATTTGGTACAATTTCAACCAGGTCAAGCTCTTGTTCACGAGCCATTCGGCGCGCTACTTCAAGCGTATAAATATCCGCTTCGATATTTTCTCCTACCAGTCTGACTTGAGGTGCAACGATATCTTCGTTGATGTTGTGTTCGTTTTCCCTCTTTACAAACCTGCTGGGCCGGTTCGGACGGGGAGGTCTGTTACCGCCGAATGATGGACCTCCTGGTTTTTTGAAAAATGTTGAAATGTGTTACCTCCTTCTAATTTAGTTTGACTTCTGTTTTTGCCTTTTCCTCAAGGGCACCTTGTATTTCAGATTCCAAATGCTGTTGAAATTCTGAAATGGTCATAACACCCAGATCTCCGGTACCATGCCTGCGCACGGATACTGAATTACTGTTTGCTTCTTTTTCGCCAATTATAAGCATATAAGGGACTTTCCGCATTTCTGCATCCCGGATTTTCCGTCCGATTTTTTCGTCCCTTTCATCAACGAAGGCGCGAATATCGGAATTTTTCAGTAATTCCGAAACATAATGGGCGTATTCGTTATATTTCTCACTGATTCCCAATATAATAACCTGTTCGGGTGAAAGCCATAGCGGGAAATTTCCAGCGCAATGTTCTATAAGCACTGCAATGAATCGTTCCAATGATCCAAAAGGTGCTCTATGGATCATCACCGGGCGATGCTTTTGATTATCGGCACCGGTATATTCCAGTTCAAACCGCTCCGGTAAATTATAATCAACCTGGATGGTTCCCAATTGCCATTTCCGTCCCAGCGCATCCTTTACCATAAAATCGAGCTTAGGGCCATAGAAGGCAGCCTCTCCGGTTTCTACCACGGTAGTAAGTCCTTTTTCCTTTGCAGCTTCAATAATTGCTGCTTCTGCTTTCTCCCAGTTTTCGTCGCTGCCAATATATTTGGCTTTGTTATCGGGATCGCGAAGTGAAATCTGAGCAGTAAAATCTTTAAAGTCGAGTGCCCTGAAAACGTACAAAACAAGATCGATCACTTTGCAAAACTCATCCTTTACCTGGTCGGGCCGGCAGAACAGGTGTGCATCATCCTGTGTAAAACCACGCACCCGTGTTAATCCGTGTAACTCTCCACTTTGTTCGTAACGATAAACGGTTCCGAATTCTGCATAACGAATAGGCAACTCTTTATACGAATGCGGACGGCTTTTATAAATCTCACAATGGTGCGGACAATTCATCGGTTTAAGGAAAAACTCCTCTCCTTCTGCAGGTGTCTTTATAGGCTTGAATGAATCGGCGCCATATTTTTCATAGTGACCTGAAGTAATATAGAGTTCCTTATTTCCTATATGAGGAGTAACTACCGGGAGGTAACCGGCTTTCATCTGTGCTTTTCGGAGGAATGATTCCAGCTTTTCGCGAAGCTGTGCTCCTTTAGGTAACCAGAGCGGTAATCCCATTCCAACTTTTTCAGAAAAAGTAAAAAGCTCGAGTTCCTTTCCAAGTTTACGATGATCACGTTTTTTTGCTTCTTCAAGAACAGTCAGATACTCAGTCAGCTCTTTTTGTTTTGGGAAAGTAATACCATAAATCCGTGTCAGCTGTTTGCTTTTCTCATCCCCTCTCCAGTATGCTCCGGCGATATTCATCAGCTTTATAGCTTTTATATATCCTGTATTGGGTATATGTGGTCCGCGGCATAGATCGGTAAAATTTCCCTGGGTATAAAATGAAATGGTGCCATCTTCCAGGTCTTTCAGCAGATCAAGCTTGTACTTGTCGCCCTTCTCTTCAAAATAAGCTATTGCATTTTTTTTATTTATCTCCTGCCTGCTATAAGCATGAGATGCTTTTGCAAGTTCCAGCATCTTGTCTTCAATTAACTTGAAGTCGTCGGAAGAAATTGTTTTGCCTTCACCCAGGTCAACATCATAATAAAAACCATTTTCTACCGGTGGGCCGATACCGAACTGGATACCCGGATATATTGACTCAAGAGCTTCAGCCATGAGATGTGCTGAAGAATGCCAGAAAACGGATTTTCCATCCGGGCTTTCCCAGGTGAGCAATTCAAGCCTGGCATCACCGGTAATCGATCGGGATGCATCACGGACTTCACCATTTACCCGAGCAGCAAGCACATTCCGGGCAAGACCTTCACTGATACTCTTTGCAATGTCCATAGCAGTTGTACCCTCGGGATACTCACTCACCCTGCCATCCGGAAAAGTTATCTTAATCATTTAATTGTTGTAAGGCCGCAAAGATAATGAATCTGGTCAAACAGGCTTAGCATGGTTTACCTTGAAAATATCGTTTATGGCTATGGGAAAACCCGGTGTAACGAATTACGAAGATGTAACGAATTTACGAATAGATACGAATCTACGAATTACGAATATTTGCTTATTCGTAATTCGTAGATTCGTAGGGCGAAGCCCATTCGTACATTCGTTATATTGGCGACGCCCATTCGTACATTCGTTACATTTTAAAAATGTTAATTGAAATATCTGAAAAACTCGAATACGGATTGGTATCACTGAGCAGGTTACTCGCCTCTGATTTTGATATTTTATATAAAGTGGCATCAGATCCATTGATATGGGAACAACATCCTAATCCCGACCGGTATCAAAAACCGGTCTTCGAAGTATATTTCAAAGGCGCTCTTGAATCGAAAGGAGCTTATCTGATACGTGACCGGCAATCAGGAAAGGGTATAGGGTGTTCACGTTTTTATGATTACAATCCGGACGATAAAACCATCA
>JANWID010000311.1 GCA_025450095.1 Bacteroidia bacterium
CCGGATATGCTGGCATCATTTTTTCAAATAAATATTCCGGAGTGCCTTAACAAATGAAAAAGTTATTTTTTGCAGGACTGTTGCCGGTGTTTTTATTTATTTGCTCATGTAAAGATGAACCGGATCATAATCATAGTTTTCAGGAGTATCGACAATATGTTATGAGTCATCGCGACAAGGCAGGAAATTTCGTTGATAAATCATGGGCAGAGCTGGAAAAGGAATATAGCTTAAAAAAGTCAATTGCGGAAAGTCAAAACAACAAGTGGAGTGACTCAATGAAAACAGAGTTCTTCAAACTTCAGAGCGTTTGGGAATCTTTTCGGGTGGATTTTGAATCAGAAAAAGAACGGAGAGGTAATTTGGTAAGGGCTTCCCGCAAGGTAACAACTATACTTCCGGGAAATATCGATGAAAGCCTGTCCAATGTTGACACTACTAATATTGTTGGTGTATACAGGCACCTGGTATCATACATAGATGAGGAAGGTAATGACTTTTCACCGCAACAGTGGGATCAGATTGAAAACTTATGGGACCGGTTAGCAAAACGGTATGACCAATTGGAAAATAAATTAAGTGGTGCCGAAAGGGCTGCAATCTCAGAACAGGTAATTCGTTTCGGAGTTATCCGTGCGATTAATAAACCTGTGGCAAGAATGCAGGACAGTACTTAATTTTGAAATGATTTTTCACTCAAATTTTTCATTCATTCTTTTCTTGAAAAACTGCAGCAATATAAAAGAAAGAACAACACCTCCAGCGATTCCCTCTGCAAGAAGACCGAAGGCTATTACGGGCACATCCAGGTAAATATTACCGGGAAGATGGTTCTGAACATAATGCAGAAAATTTCTATCAATCAAAGTAATATACACAACTATAAATACTGCAAGCAGGCAATATGATCCGACTATAGTCAGAAAGGAAATAACAAAAGCTTCGAATGATGATTTATCATATGTAGTATTCAGGTACCTTTTAATTGAAATTACAATAAGCGGTATCAACAACATGAAATTCAGATAACGAAGTCCGAGAATCGTATAATAGTTGGTAAGAGCAAGAATAAGAAAATACAGGATTAAAATTATCCCACCGGTAATCGCTCCCAGGAATGAAATAGTAAACACTGATGAAAGAGGTTTGTGCTCCGTAAAGCTGATATATTTATCAGGATATTTCGACATGGGCTGACCGGTTTAATGGGGGTTGATTTTTGATAGAAGCATTTCGCTATAATGAAGAAACTATACTGGAAATCAGTATAGTTTCTTCGAAAACAGGGATTTTGAGGAACATATTCCCCAAATCGGGGTAACCATGTCCGAAAACACACTACTAGATTTCATGTGATCAGGCTTTGGCTGTATCCCGAAGATTTCTTATTTCATCATGTGCTGCTGTAATCATCGACATTTGTCTTTCGACAAGAATGCGTGATTCGGGAGAAAGTTCCTTTTCTTCAAGAACATCGCGATATGCTGATACAGCCACATCTTCACCAAATTCGCACGATCCCAGGATAGCCTTACGATCCTTGCTTGTCAATGCGCTTTTTACATCCATCCAGGCACGGTAAACTTTGCCTGAAGCAGAGGTGCCTTCAACGGGTTTCTCACCCAGTGTGGATACACGTTTTGTCAACTCCGAACTAAACTCACTACTTTGACGGCTGTGTTTATTGAAGAGTGCCTTGATATCAGCATCTTCAGTTTCATCAGCGGCCCTGCTGTATCCTTCAGTTCTGTCATGATTGATTTCCACAAGCTTATTGATAAGATCGGCTTCCTTCTTATTAAATTTGTTTTCCATTTCAAAAGAATTTTTAAGTGAGAGAATTATATATTATATTTACTAGGCAGAAAGAATAATGCCAAAGGGGAGGCTGTAAACTGCTGTTAATTTTTTGCTTCAAAGTGGGAAAATTTCCGGGAAATTTATTCCTCATGGGCATTTAAGGAATAAATTTTGCAACCTCCCATTTCGGAAAATGAAAACGGGGACAATAAATAAAGATATCAGGAAAGTGCTTATAATCGATGATGAACTCGATATATGTGTGCTGTTAAGCGGGATTCTGAAAATAATCGGATTGAATGCTACTTTTTCTACCACACTTCATGAGGGTATTCAACAGCTTTCCAGGGATAATTACGAACTCGTTTTTCTCGATATTAATTTACCTGATGGATCAGGGATGGATACACTGCCCCGGATTAAAAATCTGAATCCCGGGTTGAATGTGATTATGATCAGTGCCTATGACGGAGAAACAGAACGCAGACAAGCACGTGAAAAAGGCGCCCTCGATTTTATAAGCAAGCCTCTTTCAACAAAAAAGATAAAAGAAAAACTCAAAAACCATTTTACCGGACTAAATCTATAACAAAACTATGTCAAAGCGCATTTTAATAGTTGATGATGATACGGATATATGTAACCTGTTAAGCCGGTTTCTTACCCGGCATGGTTATGAAACAACTGCCGTATTCAAAGGAAGCTCAGCGCTGGAAGCGTTGAAAAATTCCAGGTTTGATCTGATGATTTGTGATTTCAGACTGGGGGATACTGATGGTCTCGAAGTATTGGATAAAATGCGCGAGGCAGGTTTTCAGCTCCCGGTTATTATCATCACCGGTTACTCAGATATCAAGATGGCCGTAAATGTAATTAAAGCAGGTGCTTTTGATTATGTAACCAAGCCGCTCATTCCTGATGAAATACTTATGATTATTGAACGTGCTCTTACAGGAGGTGGGCAAGCAGCCGAAGCTGTTGATGGTGTATACCAGGCAAGAAAACCGTATGCTTCAAATTCCAAATTAATTCAGGGGAAAAGTGATCAGGCGCGTGATCTGATGAAACAGGTTGCGCTTGTAGCACCGACTAATTATTCTGTAATAATATATGGTGAAAGCGGATCAGGTAAAGAAGTAGTTGCCCGCAACATTCATGAACGCAGCTCGCGCAGGAAACATCCGTTTATTGCAATGGATTGCGGCGCAATTTCAAAAGAGCTCGCCGGAAGCGAATTATTCGGTCACGAAAAAGGATCATTCACCGGAGCGCTTGCATCCAAGATCGGCCATTTTGAAATGGCTAACGGCGGAACACTGTTCCTGGATGAGATTACAAATCTTTCTTATGATATCCAGGTTTCACTTCTGCGAGTTGTACAGGAACGCAAAATGAAAAGGATTGGTGGCAATAAGGAAATTGAACTGGATGTACGCATCCTGATTGCTTCCAATGAAAGCCTGACCGAAGCATATCGCAGCGGAAAATTCCGTGAGGATCTTTTTCACAGGTTCAATGAATTTACTATAAGCGTACCTCCACTCCGCGAACGGACCGCTGATATAATGTCCTTCGCTACATTCTTCCTGGAAAATGCCAATGAGGAGTTGGGAAAATCGATTACAGGATTCGACGATGAGGTTAAACAGGCATTCCGGAATTACCGCTGGCCGGGAAATATCAGGGAGATGAAAAATATTATTAAAAGAGCCGCACTCCTTACGGATAATGGATTGATAAGCGCGAATCATCTTCCTGTTGAAATATTACAGCCCGGGATCGAGATTGATGAAGTTCACAGGAATGGTATTAAAGGAAAACGTATGGACGGTGCCGTTTCCCATGCGGAAGAAACAAAACCACCGGTCACAAATCTTAAGGAAGCTGCACTGGAGGCTGAATTTGAAACTATCATGAACGTTCTAAAGAAAGTACGCTTTAACAAATCAAAGGCAGCCCGCCTACTTAACATCGACAGGAAAACCCTGTACAACAAAATGAAGCATTATAATATGCTAAGCGATAGCCAGGAAACCGAATAAGGTTACCGCATCCGAAATTCAACAGCACCGTCTCGCTTTATTTATACTCCCTCCCCAATACGAACGGTGCTGTTTTCATGCTTTCACAATTTTTCTTATCATTGTCGCGTGAATCAACAGTTACTGCTTTTTTTACTGATCCCGCTCCGGTTGTTATCGCAACAACCACACATTGTTTTTATTCCGGTAAACACTACTGCATCATTCCGCGGACTTTCGGTGGTAAATGATTCGGTAATCTGGATGTCAGGCACCCGGGGTACGGTATGTAAGAGTATTGATGGCGGAGTTACGTTTGATTGCAAAATAATTCCCGGATATGATTCCACTGATTTCCGCTCCATTTATGCTTTTGACAAATTCACGGCGATTATTGGAAATACAGGAAGTCCGGCAAAAATCCTGATGACAACTGATGGCGGACAAACCTGGAAAGAAACTTTTTCCAATGAACATGTAGCGGCTTTCATTGACGGGATCGATTTCTGGAATTCCAGGGATGGTATCCTTTACGGTGATCCGATTGATGGCGCACTCCTGCTGGCCGTAACTCATGATGGAGGTCTTACCTGGATTGAGATGCCTGAAGAAAAAAGCCCACAATTGGTTCCCGGTGAAGCATCATTTGCAGCCAGCGGCACTGCAATCCGTTGTATTGATGAAAACAAAGTTGTGATTGCGTCCGGCGGGAAAATTTCAAGAATGTTTATTTCAGATGACCAGGGAAGTACATGGAAATGGGTACCTACACCTGTCTTACAGGGGAACGAATCAACCGGAATTTTTTCGATAGCATTTCGTGATACCATGCGCGGTGTGGTCACGGGAGGAGATTATAAAAACGATTCGCTTTCAAAAGATCATGTTTTTCTGACGAATGATGGCGGGAATAACTGGCAATCGCCTTCAAAGCCAACCAGGGGATACCGGGAGTGTGTGGAATATATTTCAGATAAGCAACTCATCGCAGCAGGCCCTTCAGGGATCGATATTTCATCCAATGGCGGACTCACCTGGGAAGCATTTTCGGATGAAAAAAAATTTCACGTTGTCCGCAAATCGCGCAATGGGAAAAAAGTGTTTGTGATTGGTGGTGGAGGAAAAATCGGAATTATAAATTAAATAAGTAAAATTATGAGAATATTCAGAGCCGCATTGTGTATTGCAGCGATAACTGTTATTTATAGTTCATACAACTTTATGTATGGCCAGGATTTAAGTAAAAATCCCGATGCATGGTCGGGAACTTATCGTGGTGTGCTACTCTGCCAGGGTTGCGAAGGAATTCAAACCGAGCTGACCCTGAATAAAAATAAAACATTTGATCTGATCACCAGGAAAATCGGGAAAGGAGATCTCGGAGTGAAAGCCTTATCGGGAAGTTTCAGTTGGAATAAAGAAGGCAATACCGTTTTATTGTCGGGGATTAATAAAGAAGTACAGCCATGGCAATACCGTTACAGTGAAAATACATTAACACAATTGGATCTTACCGGCAATTCATATCAAAACGATAACGGGGAAAAATATTCACTTAAAAAAGGAGTACCTTCAATCGAAGAAAAATACTGGAAACTGGTATCCCTTTATGGCAATGCAGTAGTTCCTGAAAAAGGCGACCGGAAAGAAGCGCACCTTATGTTGAAAGCAGAAGGAAACAGGGTGGCTGCCAGCGGCGGGTGTAATACTATAAGCGGTGATTATTTACTATCAGAAGGAAACGGAATAAAATTTTCAAAACTTGTCGCAACTCAAATGGAATGCCCGGTAATGGATACCGAAACGCAGCTTCTTAAGATCCTGGAAATGATAGATGGTTATACGCTTTCAGGTGACACACTCCAGGTGCATAAAGCGAAAATGGTTCCTGTTGCAAAATTTGTTGCCGTTTATAAAAAGAACTGAGTGATTTTTTTTGTTTAGCTGAATTGGAAAAGTAAATCGCTCTTCGGATTACTAATGAGCAAAAATAAACACACAGCTACCCGGAAAAATTTAAAGCAGGCGGATGAAAAAACGAAACCTGTAACATGGCCTTTGTGGCTGCTTTCCGGAATCGTACTGCTGACAGCTGCGTTATATTCGAATGCACTTCACAATGAAATACTCACTTTTGATGATAATGAGTATTTTCAGAATTACCCTGAAATTCTGAACCTGACATGGTCGGGAATCAAAAAATATTTCACAGGTTATTATGTGATCATGTACCAGCCATTACCGGTTCTGACATTTGCTATTAATTATCATTTTACCGGGCTTGATCCTTACCCGATGCACCTTGTGAACCTGGTGCTTCACCTGGCGAACGTTGTTCTTGTTTACCATTTCATCAGGACACTCGTTCCGGGATATGCCCTTCCACTGACCGTTGCATTGCTGTTTGGAATTCATCCCATGAATACGGAAGCCGTCACCTGGATATCGGCACGAAGCAGCAGCATGTACACGCTCTTTTATATTTCAGCTTTGATTTGTTATTCCCGTTATATTCTGAAAGGGAGCAGGAAACTCTATTATATAACCCTCCTGTTTTTCATATTATCATTGTTTTCTAAAGCGCAGGCAGTCACGTTACCCGTTGTGATGATTTTACTGGATTATTATTTCGATAGAAATTTCAGGCAACGTACTCTTTATTTTGAAAAGATACCATTCTTCCTGCTGAGCATTTTGTTCGGCCTGATCACTCTTGCCGACATTGATACGCAACGCAACCTCACCGAAGGTATGCTGATCGCTTATAATGCAATTGATATTTTTTTTCTGATGAGTTATTCTTTTGTATTTTATTTTGTGAAGCTGGTGTTGCCGGTAAATCTTTGTGCAGTGCATGTTTTCCCTGAAAAAACAGAAGGATGGTTACCATGGGAATATTATGCAGCCGGAATTATTTTTATTTCGATCCTGGTATTATTATACAAATTCAGACGCAATAAAAATGTAATGCTTTGCATGGGTTTGTTTTTTATAACTATTGCCATCAATATACAAATCATTCCTTCACGGTTATTTATTGTAACCGACCGTTATGCATATTTCCCATACCTCGGCCTGTTTCTTTTCCCATTGCTCTGGATTAATTCATGGAGAGAAAAAAAATCTTTTGATTTTGATAAGAAATTGCCATTGATGATTGGGATATTTTCAATAATCATCATAAGTTTTTCAATTGCAACCTACCAGCGAAATTTTATCTGGAAGAATGATATCCCATTCATGACGGATATTATTGAAAAAAATCCACCGGTGGGATATATATACCGCGCATATGGTAACAGGGGTTTTGCTTTTAAGAAAAATGGAATGCTGAATGAAGCATTGCAGGATTTTAATAAAACTATTGAATTAAATCCGGATGACTCCAGGTCATTTTTCAATCGAGCATTGGTTAAAATCAACATGCATGATCAAGCCGCGGCACTGGTTGATTTCGACAAAGCAATCAAAATGGATGATAAGCAACCAATGCTATATAACTATCGTGGGCAGACAAGGTTGATTTTGAAGGATACAGCCGGAGCCGAAAAGGATCTTTACTATTGCCTGCAACTTGATTCAACTTACAGTGATGCTTATAACAGTCTTGCTTCAATCGAATTTGGCAGGAATAACCCGGCGGCATGCGAAAGGCTACTATCGAAAGCAATTAGTTTAAATCCGAAATTTTCAATCGCAATAAAAAACAGGGGATTGGTTTATCTTAAACTGAACAGGAATGCGGATGCCTGTAGTGATTTTCAGAATGCTTCCTATTTGAATGATGAAGAAGCAAAAGGGTTATATCAGCAATATTGCAGATAAGAAGGAAAAAATTACAACAAGGCATCCAAGTGACGAAGAAGAACGAAGTTCATCGCTGACCTTAGTTGCTTTGCAACCTGGTTGTTTTTTAAAAGGGGATTTGACTCGAAAATCACGGAAGTAGTTATTATTCTACAATGGACTTTGAAAAATCCCCGCCTATTTATATATTTACTCTCCCAAAACCAAAATCAATGAAAAAGCTGCTTATTTCTCTGTTGTTATTCGTAATGATTTCAATTACAATAACACCTGAAGTTATTGCTCAGGGTAATTGTGTTGCGCCTACTTCGCTCAGTGCAGGAAATGCAACTACATCATCTATTCAGTTAAGCTGGACTCCGGCTCCGGGAGCGATGTTTTATAATGTCAGATACCGTCCCAGTGGTACTACTGTATGGACACAATTTACATCTCAACTACCCTCATACAATCTCTCCGGCCTGACATGCGGAACTGTTTACGAATGGCAGGTTCAATCTGTCTGCAGTAATTCAGGTGCTTCTTCCGTAAGCCCGTTTACTCCCAGCTTATTATTCACTATTCCGCCATGTAGCGGAACTTGTCCTACACCTTCCGGCCTTTCTGCTTCAAATGCAGGAGTTAACCAGGTAACATTATCATGGCTTACATCAACAGGGGCAATTTCATATAACATCCGGTACCGCAATATCAATGTAACGAACTGGACACAGGTTTCGAATGTCAACTCACCTTATACTCTCGGTCCCATCGGATGTAACGCATCATATGTATGGCAGGTTCAGGCAGTATGTTCCAATTCATCTGGAAATACAAGTGTCAGCCCCTGGTCTGCCAATGGAAATTTCAGTACACTGCCTTGTCCCGGAAGTTGTCCTGCACCGACAGGTCTTGCATCTTCAAATATTTCTAATTCAGCTGCAACGGTTTCATGGAATGCGGTAACAGGTGCCGGATCCTATACAGTTAGATATCGTATAGCCGGATCGCTTAACTGGATTTTAACAAATGCAATCGGAACTTCTAAAAACCTGAATAACCTCTTATGTAATTCAAATTACGAGTGGCAGGTTCGAGCAAATTGTTCGGTTGCGTCCAATAGTGGCATCAATGTATTTTCACCGTCTGCAAATTTCACAACACTTGTTTGTCCTGCTACATGTATGGCTCCTGCCTGGTTAACCGTGTCCAATATAACAGCTACAAGTGCGGTATTAACCTGGAACAGTGTAGCCGGCGCAGTTGGATACCAGGTTCAGTATATGGCTACCGGGGGAACGTCGTTCATCACGGTTAGTGTCACTGGTACTTCTACAACGCTTACCGGCCTATTGGCAAATACAGCTTATATATGGCAGGTCCGTACTTTGTGCGGTGGAAGTACACCGCCGACTACAAGTCCATGGTCATCATTAAATACTTTCATTACGTCACAGATAAATAATCCCTGTGCAACTCCATCAATTGTTTCATATAGCGGAACTTCGGTTGCGTGGACACCAGTTCCCGGAGCCGTATCATATAATTTCCGTTACCGTATCAGTGGCGCGAATAACTGGACTGTATTAACAACTGCAGTTGCTAATATTACTTTGCCTCCGTTGCAATCAGGTTCTGTTTATGAGTACCAGGTGCAGACAGTTTGTTCGGGAACCAATGGAGCGTTGATCACGAGTCCGTGGTCGCCTTCGGTTTTCTACACGGTACCTGCTGCAGTAACTGTATATCCAAATCCATCCGGAGATATTGCAATGGTAAGTTATGAATCACCAGTTTCGGAAAACGCATTGATTGAAATAATCGATCGTAACGGAAATATCGTATATGCCACAACGTTATCATCTGATTCCGGTACCAACAATACGGAAATAAACACTTCCGGAATGCAGGATGGATGGTACCAGGTCAGGATTACATCAGCTCATTTTTCAGGAAACCAGAAACTGGTAATCCGCCATTGATTTCCAGGGTTATTTAACCAGGCAGTAAAACCGCCATTTTTCCCGTTCAGAGGAGAGTTTCCCCTGTCCGGCAATACTTATTTGCCGCTATCAAACGCTGCTAATACTTTTGTATGAGTAAATTTAAACTAATGAAAGCATTTAATAATGTAGTTAGGGAGTTCTTCGCAAGAGATTCTAGTAAAAACTTGTTTATCAATGTGCTCCATGACCTTGTATTAATGGAATGCATGGTCGTGATGACCTTAATATTCAGCTAAGCTTATTCTCGTGGTTTTATAGTAATTCATAGTGTTTGGGTTAGCCCTGTAGCAATACAGGGCTCTTTTTTTATTTGGCCGGATTGAAAGAAATCGGGCTTTTTTTTTACAATAAAATCTCTTAATATTACTAGTAGTAAAGTAGTCTGGAAAGATTTGGTTTATTCCTGACATTTTTCACAAATGAGGAATCGTAAAGAAGACAAGAAGTTTCTTCACTGCCCCGAGTCTCCCGGACCCGGATTACATTTTACTTTTTCAGCAGCTTATCGGGCAACTGCATTTTTACAATCAGCAATAATATTCCGGGAGAGTTCCCGCCTTTATAAATCAGTTTCAGTAAAACCGGAGTAAGCATCTAATATACACCTTAAGGTGTATGGCCTTTCGGTAAAAAGGGGTTTAGCTTTACTGATATTATTTTGATCCGATTGTTCCCGTAACATTAAATACGCACTTAAAAACATACACAATGCCTGTCAAATTTAACAAGAAACTCTATGTAGAGTTGAAGCAGGAAGCTGTCAATAATGTGAATGTACAGACTTCCCCGAACGAAAAGTTCATGATCCTGCCTAAAGCGCTTCCATCACTTCCAAAACCAACACCGCTTGGTGTAAATCAATTCACCGATATGCCAAAGACTGATCAGATGATCGGATTGGAGCGGTCAAAAAAACGTCCTACCGGAAGAGGGTTTATTGCGGTCGTAATCGATAGCGGTGTGTTTAATCACAGCGCATTCGACGGTGCAATAATTAAGAGATTATCAGCTGTTAAACATCCAACCAAGCCTGGAAGATATTCCAACGACATAACGGATCAATTTGGTCACGGCACACACATGGCTGGTATTATTGCTTCACGCGAAGAACATAATGGTATGGGAATCGCTCCGGGAGCAAAAATTATTTCGATCAAGGTTTCAGATCCATTTGGAGGCAATGCTACATGGTCTTCAATTTATAATGCATTGTTGCGTGTTATCGCAATTGCCAATGGAACAGATAAAGAAGTTGGCAAAATAAAAGAACGCATTGGAGTTGTAAACCTCTCTTTCAATGGAATTGATAACCTGCCTCCAAGCGGATCAAGAGATCATCATAAGATCATTGATGCAATTATAACACTGGAAACAATGAAAATCCCGGTAGTTGTATCAGCCGGTAATGCGTATAAACATTTTTTGAAATACGGACTGGGTTATCCGGCATACAACAATACAACGATTAATGTAGGCGCTCAATTCAATTATGATTTTCCTGGATTCCGGCTCGGAAGTATTGCGACTTTTTCACAACGGATATCTTCAGCATCTATTAAAAAAGCGGATAAGACAATCATTATGAAAAACCCGAAAAGATTCCTGGTAGCTCCGGGAGCATGTTCCGTATCATTAGGACTTGCATCATCGGGAAGTCACAAATTTTCGATGATGTCGGGAAGCAGTTGCTCGGCTGCAATAGTATCTGCATGTATTTTAATATTACAACAGGCAGGTCAGGCACATTACCCTGAAGGTATTCCGGTTAATGAATTAATTAAATTGCTGGTGGTTGAATGTGACCCCGATCTGAATGTAATAGGGGCTCCAAATCCGGAGTACAAAAAGTACTTCGATAATAATTTGTATCCGGGCATAAACATTCATAAAGCACTTGATCAAATTTTACATCCGGTAATCATATAAAAATCTAAAACAATGATAATCCCAAACAAACCCTATCTATGGCTTGATTCAACCGGCCGTAATCTGATAGTGAAAATGAAAATATGGTGTCCTTCCGACAAACAACTTTCAAGCAATGTTCCTGCACAGGAAACAGACGGTGACACGTTGCGACTTATTTATAAAGTGATTGATGGTTCATCTACCGATCCGTTAACCCTTGAGTTTAATTTGAGAGATACATCTTCCCAATATAATCAGGATATGCACACCAGAGTAACGGTTGTAATTACTGATTTAGCAGGGAATATACTGGGACTCGGCACCGTCAAACCAAGGTTCGGCACATTCAGTGTTTCCGGAACAGGCCCTAATATTTATCCTTATCTCTATATTCAGTTTGCGAACACATCTCAATCGGTAGTACATGTTGCGGGATGGGTTGATGGAGCTGGAGACATGATAGAAGTGGCTCCACCTGTCGATAACTTCAGCACGTTTGAACGTAAGGTGGATTACAAGTTAAAAACTGTTACACCACCCCAGGTGATTATTCATGACGATCATGACCTGAACGAAAGAAATGGATACGACCCGGTGCTTGATTCAATAGTTGTTTCACTGATCGAGTATAATTCCGACGGAACTGAAAAAAGAAAAGGTATCGGTACTGTACATACCTCTGAAGCAGATGCCTCGAGTGGTGATTAAAAGATTGAATAACATATAATGAATAATGTTTAAGTTGAAGTTAGTTTAAAATTATTCATTATATGTTAAGTGTTATTCAATTATTCACATTGAATGAATGACTTAGTCGATAAAAAAATAAGTGCGAATGCACTATGAATCCGAAACAACTTTCAAGGTATTTTTTCATTGCTTTTATGATGATATTAATTCATCATGCAACTGTATTTTCATCACCAACAGATACCGCGCTTATCAACAGGCTTAACACGGAAAGCTTTGAACTGATCAAAGAGTTTCCCGATTCAGCAAAGTCGCTGGCATTGCAGGCAATTGAATTGTCGACACCCGGAAATTACCTGAAAGGACTTGGAGACGCATACATCCGTTTGGGGATCATTGAAAAAGATCAGGGTAATTATTCAGAGGCTATTTCATTTTATAATAAAAGCCTGCACTATCGCTTACAGCTCGGTGACCAGGATCACATAGCAAGAGTGTATAATAATATTGGCATGGCATATTCGAAAAAATCGGAGTATGATTCTGCTGCTTTTTATTTGCAGAAGGCACTGAAAATTGCCGAAGCATTGAAGCTTGTTCCTGCACAAGCGAATTATTCAATGAACCTTGGAATTGCCTATTTCAATAATGGGGATTATCCCCTGGCTTTAGAGTATAACAAACGGGCACAACAACTATTCAGGTCAGAAGAAGATGAGAAGGGAGTGCTGAAATGCCTGATCAACGAAGGTGGGATTTATCATGCAATGAAAGAACACCATCGTGCTTTGCCGGTTTTTCTTAAAGCAGTTCGAATAGCAGAAGAACTTGGTGACGACAGGGAAAAATTCCTGGCAATCGGTGACCTTGCAACCACGTACCTGAATCTGGAACGTTACGACAGTGCCATGTTTTTTATGCAACTTGCGTTGGAATACCATCGCCTGGAAGAAAATATACCGGCAGTATCTGTGGACCTGAGTAACCTTGGTTTTTTATCGGGAAAACTTAACAGGAAACAGGATGCTATAAAATATTTTACGGAGAGTATTGCACTGGCAGAAGAAACAGGTGATGTACAGCTTGCTGCTAAGAATGCTTCAGAGCTTGCGGAACTTTACAACGAAGCGGGGGATTACCGGAAGGCATACGACTTCCAGAAAAAATTTACAATTTATAATGATTCAGTGTATAATATTTCAAAAGCCGAAGTCATTGCAGAAATGCAAACG
>JANWID010000312.1 GCA_025450095.1 Bacteroidia bacterium
CTCTTCATCATACTATGCATGTTACTTAAAGCAGAAATTAAAAATTAAATATTAAGAATTAAAAATTGAGAATTACAACAAAGAAAAACTTCAGTTACCAGTTAATATTCAGATCCAATGATCAAGCTTATTAAAAAAACCAAAACATGGGTGATTGTCATTGCAATTGCCGGAGCCGGCCTCTTTTCGGTTAGTCTTACCGATGAGTATTTTGAGATTTCCCGCAACATGGACATTTTCGCAACGCTCTTCCGTGAGCTTAACATTTATTATGTTGATGAAACAAAACCAGGCGACCTGATGAAGAAAGGAATTGATGCCATGCTGGAATCACTCGATCCTTATACCAATTATATTCCCGAATCGGAAGTGGAAGATTACCGCTTCATGACTACCGGCCAGTATGGCGGAATCGGGGCGCTGATAGGACAGAAGGGTGACCAGGTTGTTATTACCGATCCTTACGAGGGCTACCCTGCACAGAAAGCGGATTTACGTGCGGGTGATGTAATCATGGAAATAGACGGCAAATCAGTAAAAGGAAAAAAATACGATGAGATCAGTAAGATCCTGAAAGGTCAGCCGAAAACCAATGTGAAGTTATTGTTGAAACGCGAAGGTGTGGCTGAATTAATTGAAAAAAATGTGATGCGTGACGAAATCAAGATTAACAGTGTTTCTTATTCCGGAATGCTTGACAATGAAATAGGCTACATTAGGCTCACCGGCTTTACCGACAATGCCGGACTTGAAGTGAAGGATGCACTTATGGAACTGAAATCAAAACAGAATGCAAAATCCATTGTGCTCGATCTCAGGGGTAATCCCGGCGGATTGCTCAATGAAGCAGTGAACATTACAAATATTTTTGTTGATAAGGGTGTTGAAGTTGTCACTACTAAGGGTAAAGTGAAAGAGTGGGATAAAACCTACAAAGCCCTGAACAATCCCGTAGATACCGAAATGCCCCTGGTAGTGCTTGTGAATAGCGGAAGCGCATCTGCATCGGAAATTGTATCGGGCAGCATCCAGGATCTCGATCGTGGTATTATTGTCGGTCAGCGGACATTTGGAAAAGGACTTGTTCAAACTACCCGTCCATTAAGCTATAATGCGCAGTTGAAAGTTACTACCGCAAAATATTATATCCCCAGCGGCCGGTGTATCCAGGCTCTAGATTACACACATCGTAATGAAGATGGTAGTGTAGGTAAAATTCCGGATTCACTGGTAAGCCAGTTTAAAACTAAAAATGGTCGTATTGTAGCTGACGGAGGTGGTGTTGCTCCCGATTTTACTACCGAAACTGAATACCTGAGTAACATCGGTCAAAGCCTTTTGAGCAAGCAATTGATTTTCGATTATGCAACTCTGTATCGTAAAAATCATGAAACGATTGCACCAGCGCGGACCTTCCGCCTTTCCGACTCCGAATACCAGGAGTTCACAGCGTGGTTGTCGGGAAAAGAATATGATTACACAACAAAGAGCGAAAAAACCTATGAAGAGCTGAAGGAAACTGCTATCAAGGAAAAATATTATGACGGGATGAAAGATCAGTTTGAATCATTACGTAAATCGTTGATGCATGATAAGCAGGAAGACCTTGTAAAGAACAAGGAAGAGTTGAAGCAACTGTTGCAGGATGAAATTTCATCGCGGTATTATTTCCAGAAAGGGAGAATCGAAGCAGGATTCGATTATGATCCGGAAATTAAAAAAGCGATGGAAGCCCTAAAGGACAAGGATGTCTACACTTCAATTATGAACCAGTCACCGGAACAGATAAAAAAATAATCTTCCACTAAAAATAAAAAGGAGCAGTTATCTAAACTGCTCTTTCCTTTTTATGCAGCCCGATTTACGCCGCAATTTCGCATCCGGAGTCTATTATATCGGCCTGTTGCTGCTGGTAGCATCACTGCCCCTATCTAAATTCATGATGAGCGTTTCGCAATTCATGATAGCAGGAGCCTGGGTGTTGCATGGAGATATCGTTACTAAATTCAAAACCTTTTTTACATCCCGGATTGCATTGCTTCTGGCATCTGTTTTCCTGTTACATATCATCGGACTCTTTTATTCAACAAATATTGATTATGCTTTAAAGGATATTCGCATAAAGCTTCCGCTGCTCGTGCTTCCAATCCTGTTATCGTCGGGCCCCCCGGTCTCCATGAAGGGTTTCAAAGGCATCCTGTTTGCGCTTATCGGCGGAACCGTGGTGTCTACCGGCATTAGCTGGCTGATTTATTTACATGTCATCGACCGGCCTTATTTCAATATCCGCGATATCTGCATTTTTATTTCACATATCCGGTTAGCGTTATTATGCTGCCTGTCGGTATTCGCCGCTATATGGCTTGTTTTACAACATCCCGGTGAACGAAAATGGTATTGGCTTTTACTGGTGATACCCTGGATGATATTTTTTATGCTGCTGATCGAATCCCTTACGGGGCTTATTATCCTGCTGCTGACGGGAGCGATTATTTTTACCATATATGTGTTCAGGAATAAAGGACAATTAACCCGTACCGTGGTACTATTTCTTATGGTAGCTATTCCGGCCTTAATTTTCTTTTATATTAAATCAATAAACAATAAACTTATGTTCAGGGAAGAAGTGAATGTAGCACAATTGGATTCGCTCACACCCTCCGGAAATCCATATGAACATCACCCTGATGAGCCGTATGTTGAGAATGGACATTATGTCTTCAATTACATATCCAATAAAGAGCTTAGAGAGCAATGGAACCAGCGCAGTAAATTACCTTTCGATGGAAGGGATGAGGCAGGCCAGGAGCTTCGTCAGACCCTGCTCCGGTTTCTTAGCTCAAAAGGATTGCGAAAAGATTCGGCGGGTGTGGCAGCATTAACCGATACGGAAATCAAAAGCATTGAGTTTGGAATTGCGAATGTCGATTACCAGCACCAGTTTCATATCGGCAAAAGAATTCACCAGGTATTATGGGAATTACAGCAATACCGTCTCACAGGGAATCCCAGTGGTCATTCAGTTGCGCAACGTATCGAATACTGGAAGGCAGCTGTTGGTATTATCAGCGATCACCCGTTGGTGGGTGTGGGAACGGGTGACGTTCCGGATACTTTCGTTTTGGAATATGATAAAATGAATAGCCTGCTGGATAAGCGCTGGCGGTTACGGTCACACAATCAATACCTATCCATTGCGGTTGCTTTTGGAATATTGGGGCTAACCTGGTTTTTGATTTCCCTGGTATATCCGTTCATCCGGCAGTTTAAAAAGAATGATTACATATATATTTCATTTTCAATAATTTCCATATTGTCCATGTTAACAGAGGATACGCTGGAAACACAGGCGGGAGTCACCTTTTTCGCTTTATTTACCAGCATTTTTTTATTCATTAACCCACAGAACTGGCCTGTTGGCGGAAATTAGAAGTTAATCGCATAAGTATCCGGGTAAATTGAGGTAATGCGTGTATCAGGTTAAAGATAGATGCAGGCAAAAACCAATGTATTTTAAATGGCAACCGGGAATCGATTTACTGAAGCAGACAGGCTTTATGTAAACGCCATGCAATTATTATCGTCAGGAGATCCGGCTTCCGCTGCGGTTATTCTTGATGAAATAACCAGCCGTTTTGATAACTACGGCAGGGCATGGTGTGAACTAGGCAACGTTTTGCAATACCACCTCGGTGATGCAGAAGGAGCTTCTTCCTGTTACCGCAAAGCGATGGAAGCAACGCCGGGACTTGCGCCTGCTTATTTAGGATATGCCGATGCCCTGTTTTCTCTTGAAAGATTTGCAGAGGCAAATGCCATCCTGAACCAGGCAATGGAAATTCCGGGAGTCCGGAAAGATCTTGCGCTGCAAAAAAGTGCCAGGCTAATGGAAAGCCAGGGACGTTACGACGAAGCAATTGAAGCTTGTCGCGAAGCCATTTTAGTTTCGTTTTCAGATGCTGAAATCACCCGTTGTGAACAAAGTATTGCCCGTTGCCAGGTTAAGAAAAAATACAGTCGGTAATCAGCTGCGGGTTTGCTGCTCCGGCAATTGTTCCGTTGCAAATAAATCGGGCAGGAAAATCGAAAAGCGGGTATTCTTACCTTCTTCACACGAGAGTTCAATATAACCACCCAACCGGTCTACGGCGTTTTTAACTACGTATAGACCCAATCCGTTACCATCGGCATTATAGCTTCCCCTGTTGAACATATGGAATATATTTCCCTTTGTAGATTCCTTGAAGCCACAACCATTATCTTCCACTTCAATCCGGATACCGTGCATGTAATCAGTTATTGCAACTATCACGAAGGGATCCTTTTTATTGGTATCACGATACTTGATGGCATTGTCCATCAGGTTATGAAGCACCAGTTGTAAAAGTTTTTTATCGGTGCGCAGATCCTTTTTATTTTCGATCCGGATGTCGCGGCGTACATCATAAAAGGCATCACTTGTTCGAAGGCTTTGAACAATTTCGGACATATAGCCACGGAAATCGATTACTTCCGGATGAATTTTTTCGCGTTTGATACGAACCACATTAAGCATTTCATTCAGAAGCCTGTCTGCTTTTGTTGCCGACTGCCGGATCATTTTTACACAAGGTGTATTTCCGTTTTCCTGTTCCTTTTCCAAAAGACTGATCAGTCCGAGGATCGAAGAAAGCGGACCTTTAAGATCATGAGAAGATTTATAAATAAACGTATTGAGTTCGCGCTCTGCAACCTGCAGTTTTTCCTCAGTTGTTTTACGATCGGTAATATCAGAATATGTAACCAGCATCCCATTGAAACGACCGGAGTCATCCCGGATAACGGAGCAGTTTATCATGCACCATTTCTGTTCTTTGGCTACAGTTACTATCTGCAGTTCGTATTGGTGTGCCTTATCAGGACCATCATTATTTTCACGTGTTTCATCATTCATCACCGCCAGGATCGTTTCAGGTAAAATCTGGTGTGGTAACTTTTTATTCAGTTGCGTGTTCAGTTCCAGTCCCGTCATAGCCAGGAATCGCTGGTTAGCAAATTTCAAAGCTCCTTCGCGGTCAAGATAAATAAGACCTTCATTCATTGTTTCAAGAAGGCTCTTGTAATCCTGCTCTTGTTTGCGAATGGTTTGTTCGGCTTTCTTCTGGGCAGTTATTTCGGTTTGAGTAAGCAAAGCACCACCGATCTGACCATTTTCATCCATCAGGGGTGTGGCCCGTAATCGGAACCAGACCGTATTTCCTGATTTTGAATTCAGGTGAATTTCAACCGGCTCTTCACGATGTAAAACCTCACCCACGATGTTACGGCCATGCAACGGGTCATCGTTAACTAACAGGCGGCTGAAGTCACGTCCCTTTAATTCATCTTCATTGAAACCTGTTGTCTCGGTAAATTTCCGGTTGGCAAATCGTATCTTATTTTCGTTATCAATGAACATGACTCCGTCATTAATAGTTTCAAGCAATAGTTTGTAGGCTTCTTCCGACTGGCGGATTTTTTTCTCAGCCATTTTACGATGGTCAATATTCGTTGCGAAAAATGACACTCCCGTAATTACACCATCTTCAATTTTAACCGGGTTAATTGATAATTCGAGATGATGCTCCGTTCCTGAAAATTCCAGGATGGTTTCAACACGGAACTGTTCACCACCAAGCGCACGGATAAACATATTCCGGAACCATTCGCGGTAACGTTCAGGTAACAGCTCGATCATCCCTGCACCGGTAGTTGGATCATTCCCGCTAAGCAATTTTAAGCTGTCGCGGAAACGGCTGTTAAAAGTCATGAAGCGCATTTCACGGTCAACCGACCAGATTCCATCTTTCGTATTTTCGATCAGTGCTTCATGATTCGCACGTGATTTAAGTAATTCCGTTTCTATTTTTTTCCGTTGTATGGAATACACAATGGAACGCTGTATTACTTCAGGTGATAGCTCAGTTTTGCGGATGTAATCCTGTGCCCCGTCGCGTAAAGCGTCATGTGCCAGTTTTTCATCTTCATTACCTGTAATAATAACAACCGGGACAGTTTTACAGGTATTCCGGACCTGGTGGAAAGTTGAAATTCCGGTGCTGTCAGGCAGGGATAGGTCCAGGAATAATACATCCGGGGTGCTGGTCTGCAGTACGCCAAGACCTTTTAAAAGTGAATCACATACCGTAACGTCGGCTAATTGCAGGCCGGTAAGACCCAACATTTGTGTGAACACATTGGAATCTACCGGGTTATCTTCTACTAAAAGGATCTTATACTTCGTCATAAACTCCCCAAATTGAGGCTGATTTTTCCCAAATTATCAGACCTGATACGTGCTAAATGCACTATTTGGTTACAGAAAAGGAAAAATCCCTTTGTAGGATTAATTCTACATTGAAAAATATTGAGAAATAAAGCGATAAATATTAAAACCGGGGCTTCCGGAAGCCTGTTTTAAATCCCTTTGGAAATCAGATTTTTTGATCTTTTTCAGGAAATAATTCCGGGCGAGCCAGAGCCCTTTTTCAATCAAAAGATCAGCCTTGTTGTGATCTGAATTTGGCAAAGCCGAATGCATTGAAATTTTTTTCACCAGTTCAGGAATACCATCCTGATTGATCGCTGATGTTTTTATAACGGGTATCTCCCAACCTCCCGGAGTACGATCGTGCAGGGTGCTTAAAAGATTCTTTACAAGCCGGTCGGCACCCTCTCTGTCACTTTTATTGACAACGAAAATATCGGCTATTTCCATAATACCCGATTTGATAGTCTGGATATCGTCACCCGATTCCGGTACAAAAACCACCAGCGTTGTATCTGCTAGCCTTGCAATATCAATTTCACTCTGACCTACTCCCACAGTTTCAATTATAATATGATCGAACCTGGCTGCCCGAAGCAGATCGGTAATCTCAACAATAGCTGCCGAAAGTCCGCCCAGGGCTCCGCGTGTTGCAAGCGAGCGAATAAAAATTTTAGGATTATTGAAATGATCGCTCATCCGGAGTCGATCTCCAAGCAATGATCCATGCGTAAACGGTGAGGTAGGATCAATGGCAAGTACAGCTATTTCCGCTTCAGGTTCCGATTTAGTATAATGATCCAATAAGGCATTTACGAGGGTGCTTTTTCCTGCACCGGGAGGTCCGGTAACACCAATGATCCGGCTGTTACTATCGAGATCCAGGTGTTCCAGGAGGGATGAGGCCTCCGGAACATTATTTTCAATTTTAGAAATACAACGTGAAAGCGCTCTCCTGTCACCCGAACGAAGCCTTTCATACAGTTCCTTACTGTCCATACCCGGATATGAAATTAAGATTGGCTTGCAGTGGAAGAAATAATGCGCCTGTGATAATTAATCTGACCGAGATGATAACTGAAATGCCCCAACAAATGCAAAAGTACAAATGCGGTATCACGTTTAACGCCCCCGATTTCTTTAGGAAATTCAGCCTGTAGTTTTGCGTCGGTTAAATTATTCAAAGCGGGTGTAATTTCATGTACGGTTGTTTCGATGAGTTCGATAATTGCACCTTTATGAAGGCCTTTCATTGTAAATTCAGCTTCCCGGTTCCGGATATATCCTGATCCGCCAAGTTCATTACCGATGAAATGTCGCAGGTTACCGCACAAGTGCAGAGCCAGTGTTCCGGCACTATTGGAAGTTCCGGGC
>JANWID010000313.1 GCA_025450095.1 Bacteroidia bacterium
CTTGAATCCGTAATCCGTACATCCGTTCCGTTCCGACTTGAATCCGTAATCCGTACATCCGTTCCGTTCCGACTTGAATCCGTAATCCGTACATCCGTTCCGTTCCGACTTGAATCCGTAATCCGTACCCATCCGTTTCCGCCGCGACCAGAATCTACCTCACTTCAAACTAAACTTCAACGGCAAATTATACTTCACTTTCACTTTCTTACCCTTTTGAACTCCGGGGATCCACGATTTTCCAAGCTGCGTAACAAGCCGGACACCTTCCTCATCAAATCCGTCCCCGACAGGCCTGGTACTTATAACATCTGTTGTGTTTCCCGTTTCATCAACAACAAACGAAATATAAACAGTAGCCTTTCTTGATTTTAACCAGGCTTCTTTGGGATAGATGGTGTTATTTTCAATTAAAGTATTCATGTAATAGAGGCCTCCGATGAAAATAGGTATTTGTTCTTCCATATCTTGTGTGCTTTCGGGCAGGCTGTCTTCTGAAAAAATTAACTGATCTGTATCGTGATTATATTTTTGGTACAATGCACCGTCAATTGAATAATAACTCCAGATTCCGGAAATGATACCGGACTGGTAGGTTCCGGTTGCTACTATTTTACCATTCTTTGAATAGATATTCCAAACGCTGTCCTTTTGATTGTTTTTATAAAACCCGGTTTCTATCAGCTTTTTGAATTTATACTTTTTATAATACCCGTTTTTAATTTCCGGATCCGATTTCAATACCTGGAATATTTCCTTGGTCTTTGCCGGCGACGGAGCCTTGATTGTAATGGTCTCTACCGGCTGCGAATATACCCGGGTTAATGTAAGTGCCAGGATAATAATTAATGGAAGTTTGTTCATAGTGGTCATAATGGCGGAATAAAATATGCGGAAAACCCGCAGAGCGCCAAGATAAGAAAAATGGGAATTATGATAAAATGTTGTAGCAGGCTGTTATTCGCACTTTTATCAATTTAATTCGTATTCCATTTAATAGCAAAAAAATAACAACAAGATTTAACAGGATTTAACAAGAAAAGGAGCAAGATTGATTTTTGGAAAATGAAAATCCGTGTTTTTTTCGTTTAATCTGTGTTCAAAATGTTTATTCGACTAATCATAAAAAATTCATCATAATAGATCACTAAAAATCTTAATAATCCATTCAATCATTTATTATCCCCTGACAATTTCGCCGCAAGTGTCGTTGAAATCAAAAATGCTTCCTGGGCGCTGCCGGATTGTTTCATTGCCTGGTGAATCATTCCTTTATTATGCCAGAGCGTTTGGTAATAAGGCCACAGCTCTTTTATATGCTGGCTATCGTAGAAAGATTTAACTCCTTTTGAAAATTCATGCAATGCTTTTTGATTATCACCTGCAACTACATGCGCATTTCCGGATTCAATGAGTGATTTGAGATATTCGATAGCGTCGCTATAATTCTCCATTATTGTTTAGAAGATGATATTAATAATTAACCAAAGCTTGCTTTCTGCAACACCTTTTTATCTTTGAGTTTATCAAGTAATATGAACCTTTTTTCTTTTATTAATTCAACAGTTTTATCAATCAGATTCTTTGAGAGTGGATTTGTGTATTCCTTAGTAATCTGCTTCACAATTTGCTCTGTTGCAGGGTGCGACGTATCGGGAACATAATCCCAAACATTCTGCTGATAGGTTGCAACAGCAGTTTTTGAACTGACACTGTCAAGCACATTTGTTACGGACTGTTTTACGGCTTGCTGAATTATCTTAAACCCGTCAATCGCTTTCTGATCCTTTACATTCAGTGTACCATCGCCAAAAAGATTCCAGGTCTGCCCTTTTTTATTTTTAACCGGTACGCCATTCGGATATTTGTTTAAAGCATCATGTACTGCTTTCACAGCCAGGTTACCGATTTCGTCGGGAGCTGACTGCAAAATTTCTTTCAATAATACTGCAAATCGTGATGCCCTGTCAAGATCCCAGTTGATACCGTATTTTTTCTGCACAAATTCATATTGCGAAAACAGGCTCTTAACATCTCCCACAAATACTTTATCAGCAACCACATCAAAAAATTTATCGGAATCCTGATCCAGTTTTCCGTTTGGAAGAAACATAATATTGAAATGAGACATTACCAGCTCTTTATTGATGAGGTGGCCGGAAGAAAACGCATCCGTTAAAAAATGGTCTCCGAATGCATTGATTTTATATGCTTCTTTGAGATCGTTGCTGCTTTTTCCACCTCTTGCCGTTTGTATGGCCATATTGTGATAGTTGTTCCATTCCGTTTTGTTATTCGGCTTTGTAGAGCTCTTGAAAATGCTTTGTGGTGGAGGAGGCGCGAAATGTGAGTTGTTTCGTGCTGCCAGGTCGAGATACCTTTTTGATGTAGCTTTATCCCAGTCTTCATCTGTAGGTGCAACAGCATTTGGAAGCCCGAGATTGAAAATGGAATTCTTATAATTATTCTCACTTCTCTCGATCAATGCTTTCAGATTATTCAGTTCTGCTGTTCCGGCACTTTTAAGTTGTTTATAATCCTCATAAAAATCACCCATGGTTATGATCTGGCCATATGTGAAATCTACGTTGTTGATGGTGAGTTTGTAACCTGGTTGTAATTCAGGTACCGTTGAAATAGGACCGGAAACTACCGTATTAATAAATTCTCCAAGAATGGCGTGCTCACCGGTATCATAAAATGGCACACTGTAATTCTCATAGATGCTGTTCGCAATAGACATTGTTGGTGCAGCAAACAAAGCTGCCTCAGCATCACGACGCTTTACCAGTCCATCTAAATCCTGCAGGACTCCATTAATGCGCGCCTTTGTCCATTTTTTCAATTCAGCAGGTACGGCTGCATATTTTTCCTTATTGAGTAGTTTTAATAACGTAGATGATTTAAAGTTCCCACCTCCCACATTATAGCAGAAGCTGACCAGCGAATCAAACTGGTTGGAATTAAGTTCAACAATTACATTTTGATTTACCAGCAATTGAAATTCGTTAAGCTTTTCAAGCATTAATTTGGAAGCTTTTTCTTCTGTAATTCCACCCCGGTATGCATCTTCGGATGCATCACCATTACATTTGCCATGGTGTATTAAATTACCATATCCAATAGTGCAGTGGCCGGCAGGATCATTATACATAGATGATTTAAATCCTTCGAAACCTTTAATAAAATCAATACCTTTTTGTGATACCTGATTGGTAGTACGCTTTTCATTTGAAAATGATTGTGCAACTGCTGCTCCCGGTTGTGTTGCACATTGTTTTGCTATTACATCATCGAGGAAACGATCCCACTCACCTGATTTCGAAAAGTCATAACCGCGACGCATCATAGCCTCTGTACTCAATCTGCCCCAATCACCATCAATACCCAGGGCCTCGCCCCAGAAAACATTCAGGGCACGTTGTGCGAATAGTGCCTGGGATTTTACTTTTCTCCATGATACACTGGTACCAATATCGCAATGCCAGTGATCGTGATGATCGGCGTTGTAATCATGATTTAAAACGGTCCCGAAAACTTTTCTTAACCCGGCTTCAATCCGCAGATAAAGACACCAGTTGGTAGTAGCATTATCGGCCAGGAATTCATTGGTATCCGACCACCAGAATCCATCCACATCAATGGCATTTCCAATTCCATGTTGTCCGGGTTTTTGTACAGTCATACCACCGGTAAGGATATATGCGGGTGAAGAAAGTACTTTGTCCAGGAACGGCGTCCAGTTATTCAATGCCGTTTGCAAACCGGATGTACCATGGAATTTCCGGTTATCGCGGTTCGGAGCTTTTTCGATAACTCCCAGCTTTCCCAACCGGTCGTATGCAATCCTGTATGGTCCTGCATGAGTAATATCCTGCAGTGCTGGCGGATTTGAAAACGATAAAGCAATTCCATTTGGTGATACGTTTTTGGATTCGTTTTTTAATTCACGATCCATTTCTATAAATCGATTATTGCTCACGGTAACAGATTTTTAATTTGAATTTATTGATTCGGTTATTTTATACAAATACGGGTGGCACTGGAAATCTTGTGTTGACAATTGCCTGGTTGGTAGCGTGTAATCTGTTGATCGTAGCAATGCCATGATCAACGAACAATCCAATATCAATCGGGCTTGAATTGTTTTTATTTTCAATTCCGGTACGTTGTGTAAATGTTCTGTCTTTTCCATTATCCATAATATCATTCAGTCCGGTGTGACCTGTTGGGTCTATCTCAATTCCGATGAGAGAATGAATAATTTCATGTGCCATGGTTTCTCCGATCAGCCTTCCAAAAATTTTAGTGAGTAGAGCCTCGTGTGGGATGGAGGAAGCCTGTATGGCATTTATTTCATTTAGTAATGTTGAAATTGCAAGTGTCGATTCTGTCGGATCTACCGCAGGTGACATGGAAATGAAAACTCCGGAGAAAATATCAATGGTCTCATTGCCGGTATCCCAGCCGACGTTACCTGCCACCGGCCGTGTCACTCCTGCCAGGCCAGTTCTCCCTGCCGGCGGATTTCCCCTGATGGTAAGTGGTGTAATCATATTGGCTGCAATGTGAGCAGGTGTTTTTTCTGCAAACGGAGAAATCATCCAGATGGTGCGAACATTAATTGTTTTCAGCAATGCATCGCATGTGGTTTTAGCTTCCCTGATGATGGCATCTTTGATAACTAAAGCATTCATAACCTGTAAAACGCCATCAAATGCAGCACGCTCTTCGTTGATCGAAACAAACTGTGGAACACAAATTGGATATTTTACGCTCTCCAATATTTTTCCTACTGCATCTTTTGCTTCTACATCGAGGGCAGTTAGTCCGGGACGCAATCCGGATAAATTTACAGCGAGTCCATTCTGAACATTCGCTTTACCGGCAAGCTGAATCGTTCCGGAATTTCTGGATGGCACCGACCACCTGACAGAACCCCCTGCAGGTAAGTTTGGAACTCTTACTGAAAATTTTACAATACCGGATTTGTCACCTGTTGCCGGATTAAATGCTCGTGCTTCCGGAGTCAGATCACTGTTCTCAATAATAAAGCTTCGTGCAGTAGCCTCACTGAATGAAGGAGGTTCATGGTGATGCACATTTCCAAACCTGTTAATTTCATCCAGGTCGTGGATAAATTGCGTTGCGGTGAGTTGTTCCGATGAAGCTTTTGTTTCTTCAGTTTCAGTTGGTTTTTCAGGACTAAGCTTTTTGTTAATCTTTTTTTCGAGTTCTTCCAGCTTGTCGAAATCAGAAAAACGCTGATCAAGATCAATTGAACCCAGGTCATACGCGTTTGCGTATTGCATGCTTTGCGCGATGCGGTCAAAAATTGCATGCTCATTGGGCGTGTCTGGCAATACAGGTGGAGGTGGTGTTGCTGCTTGTACAGGTTTTGGTACTCCCGGGTTTGGATTAGTTCCTGTTTTTGCAATGATTTGTTTGGTTTCCGGATCGTATGCTTTTTCACCACGCAAAATTGCCTGGAGATCGGCATCCAGATCATCGTCTGTAGCCTGTGCTTTTGCAACAGGAGGGAATGTTCGCTCCTGTACCGGCTGCGTTTCTTCTTTGTATTCGGTTTCCGTTTCAGTGATCGCACTGGTTTCTTCCGGGTAAATGGAATGCTGAATTGAAAAAGCCTGGCTATCATCCGGTGTAAGAAATTCCATTTTGTATTCCTGTTCAACACTAACCGGATCAGTTGAAAATGACTGAGCAATACCGGTTTCATCAGTGTAATCGGAAAAACTTTGTTGCACTACATATTCTTCGTATTCATTTTCTGAAATTGACGATTGTACAACATATTCGGTAAAACCATCCTGATCATATTTTGGTACCAGCACTTCGCCGGTATTAAAATTGGCAACTAGAATATTAGGAACACTTAGTGATTGGGATATAGCTTTTTTTGAATTCGTCTGACCATATCCTGTCATCAACTCTTCGTATGTTGCAATCCTTGCTCGTTTCCTTTTCATGGACTTTAATTTACATTTTAACGTTCAACCTGACTACAGCATAAGGATCAATCGACAGCACCATTTCATTGTCTTGCGAAACCCTGTTGTGTTTATTAAGCTGTATTTTGATTTCCTTATCATTATAACTCATAACTTCTGCTATTCCCTGGTTGAATACCGCAACCGGTTTGAATCTTTCATTCACAGCAAGGTGATTACCCTTGATAGTCAGAATTGGTATTTTATTTTCATCGAGAGACATTGCTACACCTTTTATTTTCGGAGGATTCTGATTCCGTCTCGATTTTTGAATTTGATTGGCGATAGCAGTGTAATCAATGGTATCGTCTGACGCTTTCTTAATATCGATATTTTTATTTTCCAGTTGTTTTACATCATCTGCTGAGGTGACTCCGATTTTACGAAGCTTTCTCTTGGCGCTGTTATCAATATTCAGTTTATCGATTGAGATATCGTTTTTCTGAGCGGAGACTTTTGATGTAGCACGAACCTGCTGATCAGTAATAGAACCGAGCTGAATGGAAACTTTCGATGCGCCTTGTTGTCCGGGTTGTGCAGTGACGAATCGTACCTGGTCGCCGTCGTAAGTGGGAAAAATATTCAGATCCATTGACATGTCTTTTACAGAATACGTCAATGGTTTGTTAATAGCTTTTATTGCCAGGGTCTCACGGGTTTTGTCAAGTTCAACAACAAGTGAATCGATAAAATCTTCAAGAATCCAATCCTTATTATCAGTTGCCATTTTCGGAGTTTTGACAGACGTTAAATTTTATGTTATGATACGAAGGCTGGTATGTTGTTTCAATTCTGTATAAAGGGGGAATAGTTCCCAGTTGCATGTTACCCGATTCATCCCAACTGATGTCCAGCTCAATTGGTGTTTCAATTGTAATTTCGGATATGTAGGTGCTGATGCCTGATTCGGGATCATAAATTCCCTGATCAACTGCAGCAAGATTTCTCAAAACAGAATGTAGGGGTTGGAACACCTCATCCATGGTCGTTTTTATTTTGTTGATTTTGCTTTAGGAACCAGGATGATTTTTTTATTGAGAATAATTTTATAACCATCAAATGTATAATCGTTCTCTCCTGCTTCAGTTATAGTTCCCCTGGTTTCTTCAGAATCGGAATTAGAATCCTTTTCTTGTTTGTTTACATCATTTGCCATGTTCATTCATTTTTTAATCCGAGTATGCGGGCGCCTACAGGTAACGGGAATTGAATTTTTTCATCTTCCGTTTCAGTAACATGCCCGTTTGCGTTGGTGGTTTTAATTTTTGAGAGTGTGAATTCATGCAGCTTGAATACCGGAACAACCCAGATCATGCCTCTTTCTTTGGCTCCGCCATCGAGTTTGAAATTGAAAACAAATTCCCCGGTATTCATTTCGCAAAAGAATTCATTATTGAGTGCAACAAGTTTTTCTTTTGGAAGCGGACTTTTATCTGACCAAAGACTGTTTAGCTTATTCAATTCCGATACACTTAATTCCATTCCGGCTTTAAGCCTGCCTTCCGTTCTTTCGGTAAGACTTTCCTGGTCCTTTTCACCCATCAGAAATTTGGTGTCCATCAATCCATTGGAATCGTGTGCTGCGGTGAGGTTGTATAAATATTTTCCATTTGCATCCAGGCTCCACCGGTATTTTTTTTGATCCGGCTTGCGCTGATTTGCGGAATCCAGCACTGGTGATTCCCATATCTTATTCCAGAACGATTTATACAGCTTCATGTCTTTTAATTCGCGCTCTTCCGATGTGGCTTTTCCTCCGTCCCTGATAAAATATGGACTTGAGAAAATATATTCAGCCGATCCCAATGCCTTGATTTCTTTTCCTGCAATTGTTTTCCATCGCATTTCACTGAAAACATTTAACGGGATATTAACCGGTAATGATGCTAGTTCATCTTTGGTAAATGCATATTCGATTGCGGAATTTGGCATCACATTCTTTTGCCGGAACACTTTTTCGGCGTAAACTTTATTCGTTTTTTTATCTTTAAAACAAACTTTAACAATAGCTTTTGCAAGCGGAGTTTTAGGAGTTTTGCCGGGTACCGTTAGTTTGATGTTTAGTTTAACATCATTTCCATGAACCAGGATATTTCTCTCCGAACCATTCCACAGGATTGATTTCGGATGATCAAACGCGAGTATTGCAGAAGTGCTTAACATGACTGAGTAACTTAATCCCTGGGAAAGCGACAGGGCTGGAACTGGTGGAAGAGATGGAATTTCAGGAAGCGGCGCCACATTTCCGGATACTCCGGATGCGGCCTGCGCAGTGGCAGGTGTTTCCGGTAATTGCTGGAGTAATTGCATCAGCTGCTCGACATTGGCACCACCACCAACCGGAGTATTTTGCGGCATGTGCTGCAGGATTTGCAGTAGCATCATGCGTTTGTTGACATCGGTGAAAATGTCATGGTTAAGTTTATTATTTTCCTGACGCATTTTCAGTTTGTGCTCGTTTGCTGCAGTAAGCAGTTTGGGCAGGGCTTCGATAATCGGACCTATAAAAGGAGCGATGGCTGCAAATGCAATAAACGGTTGCGATAATTGAGGTTGTGTCACTCCCATAAAACGGTTACCGTTATTTTCATCTTCAAATAACGATTGGGTCTTGGCTGTTGGATTCACCTGTGCGGTTCCGAATCCGTTCAATAAAGAATTCAGTATGGTGTTGAGTAAACTGATAGCCGGTTTACCATCTTTTTGGCCGCTCTGACCGTTCTGACCACTTTGTGAAATCAGGTTTTTTACCAACGGACCGGCTGCTTCAATAATTTTACCCAGGATTTCTTCAAAACCTGTTTGGTACGAATAGGAAGCATTTGATACCGGTATATTCCGGCAATCATTTAGAGTTTCGGTATACATGTTCACGGTTCCTGTTGAGTTTGAAAGGGAAAATAAAATCGGGTCCTGACGACCTGTAAATACTGTCGGGATGGTAATAACGTTTGAGAATGCAGGACTTTTTCCGGACTCTGATTTAAATGAAAAAAGCTGAACAAATTTTCCATTATTACTGAAATAATTTTTGGGAACGGATATTTCCTTTCTCGTATTAAGGAAGGTTGCAGTCTGCGCAAGTTTTTTAAGTGCTGTTGAATAAATAATTTCATCGGCCCACCGGATACCATTACTTTCTGTTTTTGTTTTTCCAATTTTGATTTTATAAAAATGGTTTGTGCCGATATCAATACTGAAGCGTGCGGTATCCTGGTTGAAATCTATAAATTCAATAAGCGCTAATGCCATGAGCTTTTATTCGATCATCGTGCACCTGCTACTGCCGGCAATTGTCCTTGTTGCTGAGGTTTCAAAGCTGCAACACCACCATCTTCATACATCTTCGCGAAGTTGTCAAGTTTAAAATAATCAGTTTTAAACTGGATCGAAACTTTTCCTTTTAATTTCGCGGCAAGATTGCTGGTCGCAGTTTTATCGGAAGTGTTAACCTGGATGTTTGTGTTGGTGGTATTAAAGCTGCTGGTGGCACCCATACCCATGAATCCGTCAAATCCAAATTCTGCAGTAGTCACATTTTGATTCATATCATCATGATGCGATACACTTTTGCGATTTGCTGTTACTGAAAATTCCACTTCAGCTTCAATTAATCCTTTATCAACAACTAAACGTGTAACACCCATCAACAAAATTTCACGAAGTGCAGCACGATGTTCCCTGGCCATTTCAATTTTGGCTTCCAGCAAATGCTTTCTGACATCAGCATTTTCCATATCCACCTTTTCATTGTTGGCATTGGTAAGTACCATCTTGTCGGATTTGGTACCATCGGGATTGGTTGTGGATTCTTTAGTGATGTTGTATTTGTCCTGGTTTTTTTCAATCACTTTACCGAACGCATCATCATCTTTAACCTTCTTGATGAAATCAGAAGTTGATTTAGTGGCCTCCTTCATTAATGCGATATAACTCTTGGTTTGCTTATTCATTACATCCAGATTCGCATCGAAGACTCCACGCATAAGATCAGAGACAAACTTCGGGAAATCTACAGATTGCACGAGTTCATTAAAGGCTCTTGTTTCGCTATTAAATGCAGCATCATAACCTTTATAGCCCATATCTTTTCCACTGTCGGTTGCCATCGAGCCCGACAAACCAAGCTTCTGCATTTGTTGATCACTGTATTCATCGACCAGGGATTTATAAATACTTTTCTGATCGGGCAGCGACATTGCTCTGAACACTTCGCTTTGTGCTAGAACAGTCTTGGCCTCATTGCGTGCCTGATTTAATATCTGTTCGCTGGTTGGCGTATATTGTACTTCGTTCATATTTTTTGTTTAATAGTTGTTAAAAATCCCATTCATCTGCACCTGCTGCAACCGGAGCAGCTTTTCCATTC
>JANWID010000314.1 GCA_025450095.1 Bacteroidia bacterium
AGCCATCAATTATCTCCTGCAAAAGGATCAACAACAAACCAATCAACACAACCGGAAAAAGATTGGTTACAAATAGGAATCGAAACTTTTCAAACCTTTTCCCGATGCAAATTTCCACCATTCAATCTAAAATTCATGAAATCAGAGGAGTGAAAGTCATGCTTGATTTTGACCTTGCTTCCATTTATGAGGTAGAAACCAGAGCCTTAAATCAGGCTGTCAAACGTAACCCAGACCTTTTTCCCGAAGATTTTATGTTCAAATTGACAACAGCTGAATGGGAAACTATGTCATCACAGATTGTGATGACATCCCCATCAAAACGTCCTAAATCGGCCCTTCCTCTGGTATTCACTGAACACGGGGTTGCAATGCTTTCCAATGTTTTGCATAGCAACAAAGCAAAACAAACCAGTGTAGCAATAATCAGAGTATTTATTGCTTTAAGGCAATTTACCGGAAATTACAATGAATTATCCTTAAAGATTCTTGAGTTGGAAGCTCAATTCAACCGGAAATTCAAAGATATCTTTGATGCCATTAATTATCTCCTTCAAAAAGATCAACAACAATCCAATCAGCAAAACCGCAAGAAGATTGGGTACAAATAAGTACTTCTATTTTTCAAAGACTTTTTTCTTAGGTCACAAAATGAAACCCAAGAGATTTGGTGGAGACTACTTCCTCGCCTTTAAATATATTCCCAAATGAATATCATCTCGAATGAGATCATCCGGTGCTCCTGTATAATTAATATTCCATTGCTTGCGGTCAATTTTAAATTTGGCATTTGCATCAACGGTTGCTTCACCAATTATAATCTGTGCAGGAAATTCGATATTCTTCTCAATTCCCTTAATCGTTAAATTGCCGCTTACCATATGAGTGGGATTGGTAACCTTGTATTTACTTAGCTTTTCCTGCCGGGGATCGTCAGGATCGTTCATAGTACCGGTAAACGGTTTAACTTCGGTTATAACAAAAGTTGCTTCGGGATATTTAGCCACATCAAAAAAGTCGGGCGAATGAAGATGACCTGTAAGTTTAGCATTTGCTTCCGGTTTCACCTTTTCAGGTCCTGTTGCAACAATAGTAGGCATATCCAACACAAAATTCCCGGCAGTTACGGCTCCGTTTGATATCGTTAATTCACCACTCTTTATTTTTATAGTACCGGTATGGTATCCGCTTACCTTAGTACCAATCCATTCAACTGTGCTTGCTGAAGTATCTGCAATGTACTTTGCACCTGAACTGGCATCGGCTTCCTCCTTTGGAGAAGTTGTTACTGCTTCAGGACTTTTGGGGGACTGACATGAAGTAAGCCCGATTAATACAACTAAAATGCTGTAAAGACTAATTAACTTTTTCATGGTGATTGCTTTAAAAAATAAAAATCAATTATTGATCAGGATGCTGAATTTCCTATAGCCAATTTACTGAATTTTATTGAATGAATAAGACAATACTTATATATAGCACTTTATTTTATTATTGCAGGCATGGCTAAAGTTGACTGAACCAAAAAAATGGAATATTTCATACTCAAAATAAAATAATATCTTTCAGGCTATATGACAAAAAAACAATACACCCGGTCAGTATCATTTCTTATCTGTCTGTTTGTTTACATAATGGCTTTCGCAGCTGCCGTTATATCCGTTACTTATTCCAGAGTCAGTATGCATATACTCTGGTATACGCTAACGGCCGATATCATAGCAACTGTGGTAGTTTTTTGTTTCAGTGTAGCTTTTAAAAATTCAAGCCTGTACGACCCATACTGGAGCGTGGCACCTCCGCTGATTGCCTTTTACTGGTTAATTAACGGAAGCAACAATCTGGCAGGATACATAATGCTGGTAACTGTTCTGATATGGTCTATTCGATTAACTTTAAACTGGTGTCGTGGCTGGCAGGGACTTTCACATGAGGATTGGCGGTATAAAATGTTGCGTGAAAAAAATCCACGCCTTTTTCCAATTGTTAATTTCACGGGTATTCACCTGTTTCCTACAATAATGGTATTCCTGGGATTGTTGCCGGTTTATGTCATTAATACAAAATCTGTAGATTCTGTTTTTCCCAATCCTCTTTTTCTATTTGGCCTGTTGCTCTCCATAGCGGCAATCACTATTGAACTGGTTGCAGACGAACAATTGCGTCAGTTTAAAAAATTTGCAAAACAGGATGAGTATATCAATAGCGGATTGTGGAAGTATTCGCGTCACCCGAATTATTTTGGTGAAATTTCCTTCTGGTTCGGATTATGGGTCATGCTAATGGCTGTCGCTCCTCAATACTGGTGGACAGCAATTGGATTTATCTCGATGCTTCTGATGTTTTTATTTGCTTCTATTCCTATGATGGAAGCAAAGAATCTGAAAAGCAAAATCGGTTATGATGCATATGTTAAGAAGGTGTCCAGACTAATTCCAATGCCTGTTTTTAAAAAGAAGTAAATGGTCAGGGTTTGAGAGGAAATTTTTTTAGGTTTCAATTTGAAACCTAAAAACAAGGATATATGTGAAAAATGGTGCATCTGTTTCACAAAAATTCCCAGAATGTAGTCTATTTTTCACAGTTATATTTTTTCCTTTTATTACAAATCAATACTTCCCTGAAGTGGCAGGATTGTTATTAATAAATTCTTAACACACTTCACTGGATTGTAAAAAAATAGTTATCTATTTTTGTAGTTGTATGCTTTTCATTATGCAACCTTACAATGAGTGGTAACCATTAAATCGACATTTACTAAAACTATATTAATATGAAAAAGAACCCCGTAGTGCATTTTGAAATGCCATATGAGAACCACGAGCGTCTCTCTAAATTTTATTCCAAAGCCTTTGGTTGGGGAATGCAGAATATTGGTCCGGAGATGGGCAATTATGTGCTGGCAGATACAGCAGAAACCGATGAGAACCGGATGGTAAAAACTCCCGGAGCAATTAATGGCGGCTTTTTCCCAAAAAACCAGCAGGGAATGGCACCTTATCCTTCTTTAGTTATTTCGGTAGAGGATATTAAACAATCCATGAAGGAAATCAGCGCTGCAGGCGGAAAAGTAATTGGTGAGCCTGTTGAAATTCCCGGCATCGGGCAATATGTTTCATTCACTGATACAGAAGGTAACCGGGCAAGCATTTTACAGCCTCTAAATAAGTAATACGATGCAAAAAATCACTCCACATCTTTGGTTCGATAAAGAAGCCAAAGAAGCAGCTGAGTTTTATGTTTCTGTGTTCGGCAAAAACTCCATTGTAAAAAATGTGTTCACCGTGCATGATACACCGTCAGGTTCCGTTGATATTGTATCCTTTAATCTGGCAGGTCAGGATTTCGAAGCCATCAGCGCGGGTCCGCTTTTTAAATTCAATCCTTCTGTATCATTCAGCGTTTCTTTTAAAACAAAGGCTGAAGTAGATGAATTATGGAAGAAACTCTCACCGGGAAGTAAAGTTCTCATGGAGCTGGGCTCCTATCCTTTCAGCGAAAGGTATGGCTGGTTGCAGGATAAGTATGGACTCTCCTGGCAGATAATTGCAATGGGAGACACTGAAATCAAACAAACAATTACCCCGGTAATAATGTACGTTGGTGATGTTTGCGGTAAAGCTGAAGAGGCAATTCAGTTTTATATTTCTGTTTTCCACAATTCGAAAGTTGGTGACATATTCCGCTATACCAAAGGGCAGGAACCGAATAAGGAAGGTACGATAGCTCATGCATTTTTTACACTCGAAGGGCAATTATTTGCAACAATGGAAAGCGCTCAAAAACATGATTTCAAATTCAATGAGGCCATTTCATTTATTGTGAATTGTAACAACCAGGAAGAAATCGATTACTACTGGGAAAAACTCTCTGCTGATCCAAAATCTGAACAGTGCGGATGGCTTAAAGATAAATTCGGTGTTTCATGGCAGGTTGTTCCGGTAGAAATGAATGAAATGCTGCAACATGGAACCAAGAAGCAAATCGCACGGGTAACAGAATCATTTTTGCAAATGAAAAAGTTTGATATTGCGAAAT
This sequence comes from Bacteroidia bacterium, assembly GCA_025450095.1. The sequence continues at coordinate 4,039 of JANWID010000314.1, forward strand.
TGGAGCATGCGTTCGAAGGATCAGAAATTCGTGCATAACCTGACTGGAATCAATTTTTATTACCTAAACACAAAATCAAAATGAAAACAAAAACCGAAATCAGAACTTCCCTGGATGCCATAATTAATTTATATGACTTGCATACTCAATTGTATCTAAACGTCATTGACGGCTTTTCGGATAAGGATGCTGCTAATCGCTTAAATTCAAAAGCAAATCACATTGGCTGGATTGCAGGAAGCCTCGTATATGAGCGTTTTGAATTAGCCCGACTTTTGGGAACTGAAATTAAACCAACCTCAGGCGAACTCTTTCGTGATCACAAAGGAATCCAGGACAATGTTGTTTATCCTTCATTGAATGAATACAAAAAAGATTGGGAAAAAATCTCCGGGCCACTTAAGAACGCCATCCTCAACTTAAGCGAAGAGCAGCTTGAAGGCCCTGACCCTTATGAGATGCCGGGGGAAGAAATGACTCTTGTCAATTCTCTTATCTTTTTAGTACACCGCGAATCGTACTGCATCGGTCAGATTGGCTTATATCGCAGGTTGCTGGGCTATGAAGCAATGAAGTATCCTGAATAAATCCCTGTAACGAATATACGAATGGGCTCCGCCCTACGAATCTACGAATATTACGAATGAATACGGATCTACGATTGTTGACTTCTTCGTAATACGTAGATTCGTATCAATTCGTATATTCGTTACATTATTCACTCCTGAGTGTTTCAATACTTTTCCTCACCCAATCTTTATAATCTTCAAATTTCATAAACGGCGCCTCGTCATCTTCGGCAGCTTTAAGTACGGCTTCCGGATCGGCATTTTCTTTTAGCCCGGCATACATATACGCAACGGCTGATGCCCGTGGGCCTGTGCGACAGGAAACCAATGTTGGACGTGGTAAATTATCGAGAGCTTCCACATGTTGCCGGGCCAACTCCAGGTTCAGCGTTCTGGGAGGATCACTGACAACGTTGATAGCATCCGGTGTTGCTTTTTGTACCTGATCAAACGACATCCCTCCCTGCATCTCCGCAAACTCCTCTCCCACCAGGCAAAGCCAAGAAACACATCCGCTTTCATTAAGATAATTTTCAGGATTCTCAATTGGACCACGATTGAATTTCAGGTCGGATGGTAATTTAAAATCTTTCATAATTTAAACTTATTGCTGGTATGTTGTTTATAGGAATACAAGATATGGGTTTTTTGATGATGAAATCATATATTAATCAAGTTTAGCCAGGATTAATATCAAAATCAATCTCCGTTTTTCGTAACTGTAGGGACGCCATGCTGGCGTCCGATCGAAAAATTCCGATTTAAATAATATACGAACATCCTCAAAACGTTAGGAATACTGACCTTCCATAACGCCCGGAATTATTAATAACTTTGCAATCCGATTTTATAGCAGCTCTGAGTACACAGAGAAACTATAATTGAAAATTCAATAAATTCTTATGGCAAGCAGCAGAAACAAATTTGGCAGTAACGGGCAATTAAAGGCTGAATCACCAAAGGTGAAATTGTCGAAGGAGAGCCTGCGCCAGACGCTGATACTTTTCACTTATATCAAACCCTATCGGGGTAAATTCATATTAAGCCTGGTGTTTATCGCACTATCGGCATTTACAACCAGTATGTTTCCATTTTTCCTGGGAAAAATGATTGATGCCGCTTCACCGGGGGCATCCCTGCCAGGTGCCGGGGCAGGAAGCATAGGAGGGCAATTCGGTTTTGGGTTGAAAGATATTCACTGGAGCTTAAACACCACGCTGCTATTGATTTTTCTCCAATTAAGCGTTCAAACCGTTTTTTCATTTATGCGAGTGTATTTGCTTACCGAAGTCGGTGAGAAATCACTGGCCCTTATGCGAAAGGATGTGTACAGCAAGTTGCTGACGATGCCCATGAGTTTCTTTACTGAAAAAAGAGTCGGGGAATTAAGCAACAGGATATCTTCAGATCTGTCGCAGATTCAGGACGCCATTTCATTTACCCTGGCCGAATTTTTACGCGGAATTTTTATGCTGGTTATCGGTTTGGGATTTATTTTCTGGATAAGTACCAAATTGGCTTTAGTGATGCTCTCCGTCGTCCCTATGATTGCAGTGCTTGCCGTTATTTTTGGAATACGCATCCGTAAAATGTCCCGTAAGGCGCAGGATCAGCTTGCTGAGAGTGGAACTATTGTCCAGGAAACTTTCCAGGGTATATCGGTGGTAAAAGCATTTACCAACGAATTTTATGAAATAGGCCGGTATGTAAAAAGCATTTATAATGTTGTGGATACTGCTATTTCCAATGCACGCTACCGTGGAGCCTTCGTTTCATTTATGATCTTTAGTGTTTTCGGAACCATCGCCTTTGTAATGTGGTTTGGTGCGGGAATGATACAGTCGGGGCAGCTTACGATCGGATCACTGACGATGTTTGTTATATTCTCGATGTTTGTGGGAGGTACCTTTGCGGGATTCGCGGATATGTTCAGCCAGCTTCAAAAAATATTGGGAGCAACGGAGAGCATTCGTGAAATTTTGAGGAGTGATGGTGAAGATGTTCAACTGGCAAAAACTACTGTTGAATCAAAATACCATTTGAATGGGAATGTCCGCTTTGAAAATGTGGCCTTCAGTTATCCCGGCCGTAAGGATGTCGCGGTTTTAAATGACATTACTTTGTCTGCTAAAAATGGGGAACAAGTTGCCATCGTTGGTCCCAGTGGAGCAGGAAAAAGTACCATTGCTTCCCTCCTGCTCAAATTTTATGAACCCACGTCAGGCACCATCTATTTTGATGATCGACCTTCAACCGAATTCCCACTATCACAATTACGAATGCAAATGGCATTTGTACCGCAGGATGTTCTTTTATTCGGGGGCAGTATCAATGAAAACATCGCTTATGGCAGGCCGGGAGCGACTGAGGAAGAAATTATGTCTGCAGCTAAACAGGCAAATGCCCATGAATTTGTAAACCGGTTCCCCGAAAAATATGAAACTATTGTTGGTGAAAGAGGCATTAAGCTCAGTGGTGGCCAGCGACAGCGCATAGCCATTGCCCGTGCCATCTTAAAAAATCCGGCCATATTAATTCTCGATGAAGCGACTTCTTCTTTGGATAGTGAAAGTGAACAACTCGTAAAGGAAGCCCTGGATAACCTGATGAAAAATCGCACCTCATTTGTAATTGCCCATCGTCTTTCTACCATCCGTAATGCCGAAAAAATTGTTTTGATTGATAAAGGAATTGTCAGCGAAAGCGGAACGCATGCCGAGTTAATGAAACACAACGGACTTTATAAAATGCTAAACATGATGCAATTTGAATTCGGTAGCGTGGAGCCCGATTATGGAAACAATAAGGTAGATTTATCCTAAGCATTTTGAAAATCGATCATGAGTTACCGGGGATTGGGTCAATGAAACGGATCATGTGACACCAATAAACAATGCAAAGCCTTGCCATTTTGAATTCGGCAAGGCTTTGGTTTTAACCAGAAGTCAACTTATACTGTTCTGTAGAAATAATACTCGGCTGTATAAGGAACTCGTGTCTGCTGGCCTAATGTAGAAGCATTTGCACCAGTAGTGGGTGCCAACCCACCTGTAGTATTTACCCGTTGAATAAATGTAGTACCATCGAAAATACCAGGACCATGAGAAGAAACAGTACCCAGCAACAACCACGGAATAGCAGTGGCATTGACGGCTACACCCTGTAGTCTTGTACCCACAACAGTACTTCCGCTGTTACTTTCCCAAGTGGGTCCTGCAAAATGAATTCCAGTTCCTCCACCATTGTATCCTGCATTAGCATATAAGTCTGCTTCAGGAGCCGTAAAAACCCAAGCATATACTCCCGGTGAAGTCTGAGTACATGTATAAACCTGGAATCCGGTGGCATATGTCATATAACTAACCTCATTTCCAGCAGGTACTTCCAGAAGTGAGGGTACTACTGGAGCTACGCGTCCAGAAACATTTGCAGCACTCCCATTCATTGCATTCGGTTCTAAATAATCTTCTTTCTGGCAACCAGCAAACGATATTGCAAACGCAATTGTGGCTAATTGTAAAAGTGAGGCAAGGCTTGATTTTTTCATTTCATTTTATTTTTAGATTGTTATATTTACTAATTAATGGTTGTTATTACTTATGTTATATCGAATCGCATATGTATCGAAATGATATGCGTACCTAAAATCAATTATCCTATTATTTGGTTATGATTAATTTCTTGCGATCCATTTCTTTTTCATCAACAAACAAACTGTATTTATATATTCCCGGTTCCAGTACGCCGCTATTCAGCACAGCCTGGCCATAGTAAGGGTCATTGATTTTATATTTCAATACGGGTTTGTTCTTTTCGTTGTTAATCCAGACCTCGGCACTCGCAAATCCTTGCGATACAAAATATGTAATTGATAACTGTGAAACATATGAAGTAGGTGGTACCTGGCCAAGAAATGCTTCTCCGCATTGAAAAGTACTTTGAGCAGTATTGGTACATTCAAAGCACTTTCGTTCCGGTTTCAGATTGTTTTGCTCTACTATTTTTTGATATTGCTCAAGTTCTTTTTTTAACATGTTTAATTTCTCGATCAAAAGGTGATACGCTTCATCAAGCTGATCCATTTCCATTGACAAAACAACATTTTGAAACTCCAGTCCTTCAGCTTCACTTGTAGTGCTGGCTGAAATTGAATTCCATAAAGAGTCGTGGCTGGTACCGGAATAAACTTTACCAGTCAGAGAAACAGAATCGTTCTGGGACTTTGCTGGCTGTAGCATAAACATGCTAGCAGAGATCAGCAGGATGGCTTTCTTTTTCATGGTTTGGTTTTCAATTGACAAATTCAACGTCAATATTACATCAGCGTTGGACTGACGTCAACTACCAAACAAGAGTGTTTCAAAAAACAGAAGTGAATTCCCGATAAAAACTACTAAAAATGCAATTATACGATCCGTTGATTAATTGCTTTGGCAACAGCTTCAGTCATGGAAGTGACATGCAGCTTTTCGTAAATATTTTTCATATGAAACCTCACGGTATCATAGGTTATGCAACAAACATCTGCAATCATTTTATAACTGAGTCCATTAACGAGGTTCGTAAGAATTTCCTTTTCACGGGTAGATAAGTTACGACATTCATCCGCCGGAGGAACATTTATTTTCTGAAACATCTGAAGCACTTTGCTCGCAATATTTCCGGTAAGGGGAGCTCCACCATTATGAACTTCTTTTATTGCATCAATGAGCATGACTGGTGATGTTTTTTTTAATATG
>JANWID010000315.1 GCA_025450095.1 Bacteroidia bacterium
GTTGCACTGGTATCCATTGCATTGTTTTTTGTACCCTTCAGTGAAAAAGTTGTAACAGCTCCGGATACCGGTTCCGGAACATTATTCCAGCTTACTATTAAAGGAATCACACCAACAGCGTCAGAAACTGTTGGATCGGGCACATCAACGTTCATGCTTATAATCGTCAACTTCTTAATAATGGCACTTTCTGCTTACACCATTTTCATGTATCGTAACCGGTCAATTCAGGTTCGTTTGTGCATGTTTGGTGGCTTATTGGCAACAATTTTTCTCGTTCTGATTTTTTATTATTCCGAAAATATGGGACCTAAAACCGAACGCCCGCATTATCTCGAAGGAGTTTATCTTGCCGCACTTCAGGTTTTTCTGTTATTGGGTGCAAGACGCTTTATCAGGAAGGATGAAATGCTGGTAAGAGCGGCTGATCGCATTCGTTGAAACTGCAACCGGCAGTAGGCAGCCGGCAGTAGGCAGTCGCTAATATGCAATAAGCAGATGTAATTTATTCTTTATTGAAATTTTTATTTCTAACTGTGACTGTCTGCTGTTGACTGCCGGCTGGAGACTGCTGGCTGCAGACTAGAGCAATGTGCGATTATTTTTTACCTAATTCAATAACTTCAACTCCCGAAAGCTTTCCGGGAACAAACTCCAGTCTTACCATAGTTCTTACCTGGTGAAAACCCGATTTGCCGGCAGCACCGGGATTGATGCAAAGCATATTTCCGAATTCCGGATCGCGCATGATTTTCAGGATATGAGAATGACCACAAATAAAAACTGCAGGTTTATGTTGTATTATTTTATCCTTTACGGATGATGGCCAAGCTTTAGGATAACCACCGATATGTGTCATGTAAACGGGTACACCCGCATATTCAAAAAAAGTGTCTGCAGGAAAAATTGTTCGCAACTCATGGTTATCAATATTTCCGTAAACTCCCTTTAATGGTTTAATTTTTTGCAATGTATCTGCAACTTTTACAGAGCCAAAGTCACCGGCATGCCAGATTTCATCAGCCTGTCTGCAATGATTAAGTATATTTTCATCGAGGTAACCGTGGGTATCAGAAAGTAAAATGATTTTCATTTTCTATAGTACCTCTGAAAATCGTGATACCAGGAATAACTTTATTGTTGGATTATCCCTATAAAGAATCACTATTAAATCCCCCTTTGAATCCACTATTGAATCTACTATTGAATCTACTATTGAATCACTATTGAATCTACTATTGAATCCAGGTTTCTTTATATAATTACAATGGATTCTGATGCTATCCAACCTTCATTACCATTAGCGATTCTGACTTTCTTCCAACCTTTAAGCTCATCCAGAACTTCGATACGTGTACCGGCATGAAGCAGGAAAAGGTTGGCACTTTTATCATCCGGTGAACTTTTCGCATAGGCGCTGTCGGAAAAAATGATAGCTGCACGATGATCGTTAAGATGGCGATTTTGAAGGTATGTCATGTACCATGTAAAGGATGCTGCCAAAGCTGCAAGCAGCATCATAAAGAACATGATTTTACGCAAGCCTATATTTCGTGAAAAAAGATAAACAGATCCAACTCCAAGTGTGATCCAGAAAAGGACTACTACCAGCATTGCCCTTCTATTTACCGAACCTTCATTCACGTAATCGTCCCACCATTTTTCATAAAACAGCTGCGGAAGCGGTTCAATCTTATCAATAGTATTCAGGTTTGCCATTCTCAGGTTGTATGCTATATCCGGATCCGAGGGACGAAGTCTGCGTGCACGTTCATAATTCAGAATAGCTGCAGCGAGATTCCCGGTTTTATAGTAGGTATTACCAAGATTGAAATAAATTTCAGGAGCCACTTTACCGGTGGCAAGCAGTTGTTCATAAACAGCAGCCGCTTTTTCGTACGACTGATCCATATACAACTGGTTGGCCTGGTTAAACAGATCTGCCTCTCCTTTAGCAACCGCTTTCTTACCAGGTACCAGGAGCATGCCGATAGCAACAAGCACCAGTGTGAGTATATGCTTAACCGCGGAGTTCATCTTCTATTTTAGTGATCACAGAAACTGCTTCCTGGTAAACCTGTTCCGGTTTCTTGGAGTTTTCCATTCGTGCAAAACGGGCATATTCGCAATAATCAAGAATGGAAAGCAGGGAAGCTGACGCAACTTCGGAAACGCCGCCTTTCTTCAGCGCTTCTACTGTGGCATCCCGGGTTAACAATGCAACCGGGATACGCAGCTTATCGCTGATATATCCCCAGGTTGCTTTATGCGTTTCATCATAGAAACCTGCATGATTACCTGATTTTAATAAATCATTTGCGGTTCCCAGTCGTTTCCTTGCCATTCGAGTTGCCTTCCGGCTTTTTACCATGGCAATATCTGCATTGTTAGCTGCCTGGTATTTACGGTACCATACAAGGCCACCAAAACCAGCCACGGGTAAGGTCACCAAAAGCCAAAAAAACAAGGATCCGTAGAATTCATTACTTCCATTCTTGAAATCCGGAATTCCTGTTTTAATGAAACGGATATCGCGTCCCAATACCTGGAAGTCGGCTTTACCGGATAAAGCTGTTGCAGGACCACCTTCAACGCCTCGTTCCACATCAAGCTTATATTGCTTTGTAGTAAGTGTCACATAGCTTTTTTTGTCGAGATCAAAATAGCTGAATGTAACCGGTCCGATTTCATATTTTCCCTGGTGTCGGGGAATTAAAAGATATTCAAATGTTCGTGATCCGGAAGCACCCCGTTCGTTGACACTGATGTTATCAGAAACTTCCGGGTCGTATTTTTCTATATCCGGCGATAATTCAAATTCGGGTGCTTCTGCAAGTTTGATATTTCCTTTACCGCTTAACTTCAGTTTCAGTGATACGGCATCATTCGCCTTCATTTTTGTTTTATCCAGGCTACCTTCAAAAGTATACCGGCCCACAGCTCCGTTAAATGATGGAGGAGGATTGGGAGGAAGTTCACGAACTGTAATTTTAACAGGATCACTTTTTACAGCAAATTTTACATCCCTGATTCCGCCAAATCCTGAAAAAGGATCATTGAAAAAAGGATCATTGAAAATATCAAACGGACCACCGGTTCGGTTTCGTTTCACCTGTATCCGTGCGATACATTCTCCTTCCATAGGCTCCAGTGTTAATGCCCCGCTTTGTTGTGGAAACAAAACCACCTTTTTGATTTCTCCCACCCGGTATGTTACGCCATTGATGACTTCCGTTTTGGTGAGCGATAACTGTTGCGGCATCTGGATATCCTGACTCCAGAAACCATTAAAAGACGGAACCTTATTGATCCCGTAATTAATCACTGTCACATTTGTATAGAGCTTGTATGTTGCAACAATTGCTTCACCACGGTAAACATTGGTTTTGTCAACGCTTACGCGGAAAAAAATATTCTTGCTTGAAATATTGGTTTTGTCGTCCTGGCTTTGTCCTCCCTGTGCTCCCTGGCTGCTTCCTTTCGTAACTGAAAGATTGATCATGTTAGAGAGGATCACTTTACCACCTGATTCAACAGTTGCAGGTTCAATCCGGAAAGTACCTTCTGCTTTTGGCTGAAGAATGTAGCTGAATGTAACCGACTGCGACATGCTTCCATTGATAAACTGCATGCTGGTGGATTGATTCGGACCGGAGAGTACGAGGAAATCAGTCAAAGACGGCGGTCTGAAATTGGAACCATTGCCGTTAAGTTCGAATGAAAGCTGGAATTGTTCATTCAGTCCGACCGGGTTGCGGTTGACTGATGCTGATAGCTTTTGTGAATAAGCCAGGTTCCCCGTAAAAAGTAGCAGGCACACTATTGTAAGTGCGCGATAAATTACCTTCGGGAAAACCAATTGGTTTATCATGTAGAAGTTACCAGTTTTTATCAATCTTTATTCGTTCACCTTCTTTCCTGGCCATTTTTTCCTGTAGTTTCTGCTCATCATTTTTTAATGCCTGCAGGATCCGTTCGGCATCTTCTTTCGATATTTTAGGCTGCTTTTGAGCCTGGGCTTTTTGTTGTTCTTTTTGCTGCTTTTGATCCTGTTGCTGATCGTTACTTTGTTGTTGCTGATCTTGCTTATCCTTACTTTGTTGATCTTTCTTATCCTTACTTTGCTGATTCTTGTTTTGCTGATCTTTGTTTTGCTGTTGTTCCTGCTGTTGCTTTTTCAACATGGCCTGGGCATATGCCATGTTATACCGGGTCTCATTATCGCCCGGATTCAGTTTCAATGATTGACGGTACGCATCAATGCTTTCCTGGTATTGTTGCGACTGAAGGTAAGCGTTTCCGAGATTGTGATATGAATTGGCTTTTTCAACAGGATCGGTAGTTTTTTCTGCCGACCGCTGATACTGCTGAATGGCTTCATCATATTTTTTCTGACGATACATAGCACCCCCGAGATTATAACTTCCGGGAAAAGAGTGTGAGTTTTTATCCAGTGCCTTACGGTAACTGGTTTCCGCATCGCTATATTTTCCTTTTTCATAGCTGGTATTTCCTTCGCGGATTTCCTTGCGTTCCTTTTGCGCCAATGCAGGAGTGAAAGCCGAACATACCAGTAAAATCAGGATTAGCGGTTGAAGTAAATTCAATTTATTATTATGTGCATTCATATCCTTTTTGCAGGCTTTGTAGTTTTTTCACCAAACAAGTTGAGCCTCGACACGAATTCGCTTCTTTTTTCTGATATCACAAAATCCAATAGTAAAAATAACAAAGCAAGTCCCAAAAAGTATTGAAACTGATCGGCATAGTCGGTAAAAAGTTTTGCAGCAAATTCCTTTTTTTCCATGGCGTTAATTTCTTTCATGATTAACGGTATACCATCATCTGAATTGGATGCACGCACAAATTTCCCCTTACCGGCATCGGCTATATCCTGCAAGACCTGCGCATTCAGGCGAGTGATCACAGTAGTACCTGCCTGGTCCTGAAGAAATCCTCCATTCATATGACCATGTTTAACAGGAATGGGTGCGCCGTCAATGGATCCCATTCCAATGGTATGAACTGTTATTCCTTTTTCAGCGGCGGCCTTAGCGGCTTCCAGGGCGTTATCCTCATGGTTTTCACCATCGGTTATTACAATCACTGCGCTGTTATGTCGTGCTGAATCTCCGATGGCATTAACGGCTTTTTCAATAGCTGCTCCAATCGCAGTTCCCTGGGTGGGAACCATATTTGAATTGATGGTAGACAGGAATAATTTCGCAGCACCATAATCGGTTGTGATCGGCAATTGAACATAAGCCTGACCTGCGAAAACTACCAGGCCGATACGATCTCCCTGGAGCTGATCAATAAGCTTGTATATAGCTCGTTTTGCCCGTTCGAGGCGATTGGGTCGAAGATCTTCCGCATTCATGCTGTTGGATACATCGAGTGCGATCATAACATCAACACCTTCACGTTTTACTTCTTCCAGCTTGGACCCAAGTTGAGGACGCGACAATGCAAACACCACGCAGGAGTATGCAAGCATCATGAAAATA
>JANWID010000316.1 GCA_025450095.1 Bacteroidia bacterium
AACAAAACGGACAGCATTTTTGCTGTCCGTTTTGTTTTTATGGACCCAACGAATGATAACAAAATGGTAATTTACTCTCATTTTTAGAGAATATTTATGAAATCTTCATGTCGGTCAGGATTCAGTTCTGATTTGGTATATTTGATCAGCTAAACCGGGAACCATGAAAAAATTATTGGGTATTATTTCCATGCTTTTGTTCAGTTGGAACACTTACGGACAAACCACTATTTCAATAAAACTTGATGCAGGAGGGGAAGATGCTACCATAGATGATTTTAACCAGGCACAGAATAACCCCAATGAAGTTGAATATTTTTCAGGATCCTGGACGATCGGGGGAACTGCCGTAACCTGGCGCAATTTTTTCAAATTTGACTTTTCAGTATTTCCAGCAAATGCTGTTATTCAATCGGCACAATTGAATCTTTATTTTGCTCCGTTGAATAATTTTAGTGCTACTGACACTTCGCTTACAAATTCCAATGAAAGTGTGTTGCAGCGCGTTACCGGATCCTGGAGTGAGAATGCGGTGACCTGGAATAATCAACCAGCTACCACATCGCAAAATCAGGTTGTTCTTCCTGCCAGTATTTCACCTACTCAGGATTATCTTATGACGGATGTTACTGCTTTAGTCCAGGATATTATCAGCTCGGGTTCCAATGACGGGTTCATGCTTCGGTTACAAAATGAAACTCCCTATGCACGACTTATTTTTGCATCCGGCGATTATCCGGATTCTTCACTACATCCTGAATTGATCATCACCTATACACTTTGTAACACATATGTAATGGACGATAATGGTGAAGATGCCACCATTGATACATACAATCCGGGGAACAATTATCCGAATGAAATCGAACTCGACTCAGAAGGCTGGACAATAAATGGCACTGCGGTTACATGGAGGTCATTATTAAAATTTGATTTTACAACTATTCCCGCTAATGCTATAATTAACAGCGCTCATTTATCCTTATTTTATGCTGACACTAATAATTTTGGAAATGCGATGCATTCGTCACTGACGCATTCCAATGAAAGTGTAATTCTGCGTGTATTGGACCCGTGGTCAGAAAACCAGGTTACCTGGAACAATCAACCCGGAACTACCACCTCGAACCAGGTTCTGATACCGCAAAGTGTTACCGGATATGATGATTATATCGGACTCGATGTAACAGGTCAGATTCAGGATATGATGTCTGCACCCAATGGTAACCAGGGTTTCATGATCCGCCTGACTGATGAAACTTATTATGCTCAAATGTTGTTTGCATCAGGTGATAACCCACACCTCAATAAGCATCCATCCCTTGAAGTTTGTTATTCCATACCGACAGGATTACAAAACAATATCTCGTCCGCAGTAAAATTCCAGGTATACCCGAATCCATCAACAGGAGAATTTAATATCCTGTCTGATAACATACTTTCTGTTAGGATTTATAATTCTATTGGTGAACTCATTTATCAAAATGAAAAAGTTGCCAGATCTGCAAATTCACTTCAAATCGATCTTGATCATTCCTCTCCGGGTATTTATTTTGTCATTGTAAATCCCGGACCCGGACAGTTAGTTCAAAAAATTATAATTCAAGGATTTTTTGAATTACTAAGTAGAAGCAGGATTACTTCTTTTGATATTCTTCCCAGGATTTTTCTTTGTAAATACCGGTGCCATAATATTTCAAAATTGGCATCAATTCATCTTTTACCAGGTAACTTTGAACCGGTGCAGTCATCAGCGCAAAATTTTCATCCATCAAAACGTATGAGGGATATCCCATTTTACCACTTAAAAGGGAAATTGCAAGTTCGTTTGCTTTATAATCGGGAACGTATTTGAACTCCTTCTCACGGAAATGAATGGTATCACGGGTTTCAGCATTGAATTTTACTGGATAATAATGCTCGTTAATAAAACTTATAACTTCAGCATCTTTAAAAGTGGTAGCATCCATTTTCTTACACCAACCGCACCAGCTGGTATAAACATCGACAAAGATCTTTTTTGGATTTTTTTCCGAGCGTAACACAGCTTCTTCAAAGCTGATCCATTGGATACCATCTGAAGGTGTTTCGATCTTCCCCATACCTCCATTACCATCGGCATGAGGTTGCGCTTCACATGATGATACAGTTACCTGCAACCAAATAGAAATACAAATCAGAAGCAAGCCGGATTTATTGATTTTCATGAATGTAATATTTTCAGTTATGTAAAATTACCGAATATTTTCCCGGATTCACCCGGCATGATTCAAACAACAAAACAGGACGATGTTTGTTCCCCGTCCTGTTTATTAAATTTAAAATAAATACTAATCTTTCCGGGTTGCAACTCTATAGAGAACGATTGCAAGAACTGTGAAGAATGCTGCACCCAATACCTGGAATCCACCAGTTCCCAGCATTGCAGTAAGCTGATGCTCCATGTTAACTTTTCCAAGCGATTCCGCAATGCCATCATCCACTGATAACAATGCCACAATGACGCCTGCCAGTGCACCTCCTGCAACCAGGCCTGTTGCAAAAAGACTTCCTTTACCGAGTTCTGCATCTTCAACAACCTGGTTGCTCTTAGACATTTTCCAGTCAGCAATTCCTTTAATAACGCCACCTGCAAAAATAGGTAGGGTAGTAGAGAGCGGCAGGTAAGCACCAACAGCGAATGAAAGTGCTTTCACACCGCATAGTTCCATGGTAATTGCCAGGAAAACTCCAACCAACACAAACTGCCAATCAAGATTGAATGAAAGCAGACCTTTGATCAAAGTCGCCATAAGCGTACCCTGAGGTGCCGGGAATTTATCACTACCGATGGCGTGTGTGATCCCCTGGGCTGCCATTTCTGCAGTCGGTTTGTCCAATATCTGCACAGTAAGCCCAATAACGATCGACGATACAATAGCGCCAACAAATAATGAAATCTGTTGATACTTTGGAGTAGCACCAACAATATATCCCGTTTTCAAATCCTGTGAAGTTGCACCGGCATTGGCTGCTGCAATACAAATCATACTTCCAACAACCAGCGCCATTGGTTCGAAAACTTTACCTGTCCATCCTACAGCAATAAAAATTAAAGCGGTTCCCATGAGGGTGGCAATGGTCATTCCGGAAATGGGGTTGGAGGAAGATCCTATGATGCCGACAATACGACTGGAAACAGTAACGAAAAAGAAACCGAATACCACCACAAGAACTCCGATAAGTAATTTGTTCAGGATGCTATCACCTGGAATCTGCGGAAGCAATGCCATCAGCATTACCAATGCAATGCTTCCGATGATCACGGTTTTAAAAGAAAGGTCATTTTCCGTGCGTGATACAACACTACCATCGGTTTTTTCTTTCATTGAGCTTACACTTTCGCGAAAAGAAGTGACTATGGTAGGAAGTGTTTTAATCAATGTGATAAAACCTCCGGCAGCTACGGCACCCGCACCGATTTGCCTGACATATGCACGATAAACCGCAGCAGCAGTATTCGTGAAAGAATGGCTTTCCGGATTCCATCCACCGGGTCCACCCGGAGTCATCAGATCCTTCAGGTAACCAAGCTTAATGAGCTGTAATGCTATAACATCAGCAGGTACAAGGGATGCCAGCAATGGAATCAATCCAAGCCAGGCAAGGACTCCTCCAGCAACCAATACTCCAGCTATTTTTGGTCCGATGATATAACCAACTCCAAGATATTCCGGAGTAATTTCACCATTCACAGTCGCTGACGGGAAAAATCTATTGGATTGTTTAGTTACCCATGCAGGTGTTTCGGCAATAACATGAAAAACTTTCTGAAGCATGGCATAAGCCAAGGCGAATCCAAGCCCCCAATATGCAGTTTTGGCAAAATCACCTCCTTTTTCACCAGCGATCAATACTGATGCACAGGCTGTACCTTCCGGATATGGAAGTGTTTCATGTTCCTTCACAATTAGTGATCTCCGTAACGGGATCATCATAAGTGTTCCTAAGATTCCTCCAAATACTGCCAGGGTAAATATGGTCCAGTAATTAAAGAATTGAGCTCCGCTACTTACTCCCTGTTCATTTGCCGAAAGAAATAAAAATCCGGGCAATGTAAATACCACACCTGCAGCTATGGATTCACCTGCTGATCCTGTAGTCTGGATAATATTATTTTCAAGAATAGTGGTCTTGAAAAATTTTCTTCCCATTGAAATTGCCAGAACCGCAATCGGGATGGACGCGGAAACAGTGAGTCCGGCTTTCAGCGCAAGGTAAACCGTTGCGGCTCCGAAAATAATCCCGAACATGGCACCCAACAGTATGGATTTTACTGTAAATTCAGCAACAGAATCTGTAGCTGAAATATAAGGGCGGAATTCTTTCCTGGTAACTGGATCCATAAGCAGTTTTGAAGTTATTACAGTTATATTATGACTTCAATATAAAGCAGGCATCAGTTAACGCCGTGCATCATCTTGATCAGTTTCTTGTAAAGTAATACCAACAACAGCGATGCGCCACCACTCAACACAATGAAGACACAGAAGAAAATAAACAAATTGGAAATTTCGATTCCGAGAAAACTCGGGATTTTCGCAGTTGCATCGGCGGGAGATTCACCGGCTCCGGGAGGAATAAGTGCGCTCAGTGTTCCGGCGAATTTATTGGCGGCAGCATTGGCAAGGAACCAGGTTCCCATAAGTAATGATGACAAACGAAGCGGTGCCAGTTTGCTCACCATACTCAACCCGATTGGAGAGAGACACAGTTCACCCATAGTATGAACAATATAAAGTGCGAACAGCCAGAACATGCCAATTTTTGTTTGGGCATCAACACCGTGTACAGCATATGCGATAATAACATATCCCAGGCCTACAAGTCCAAGTCCCATCGCCATTTTCAATGGTGATGACGGTTCCATATTGCTTTTTGCGAGACGTCCCCACAGCATAGTAAAAACAGGTGCCAAAACAATAATTGCAAGTGGATTGATAGACTGGAACCAGGATGCAGGGAATTCAGAAAAATGGAGGTCTTTGATGTACCCGCCGAAGGTTAATGCAGCAAGAATCACAACGCTGATGATCTGAACCACGCGGGTGGAATTTTGCGTCCAGCTGAAAAACCATCCGAATGCTTTTGAAAGATAATATGCCAGAACAGCTCCCCCAATCAAAATAACATAAGCCGAAATATTGATTTCAATAGCACGGTTCACCTGTTCATCAGCAAATAATGTCAGGGATGCACCTGCCTGCTCGAAGCAGGCCCAGAAAAACACAACGAAGAATGCAAGAATGAAAATCACAATGATCCGTTCTCGTTCATCCTTTGTCAGCGATTTATCGGTGAGAATGACGAGTGGCATTACGATCATGGAAGTATAAATGAGATAGGCCACCAGGTCGATATTTGCAATTGTATGCGCCAGCGTACCTCCAGTACCGACAGCCTGTACACCGAACATCCATTCTACAATTGTCTGGAAATTCAACAGTGCATATATGAAGGCGATGCAACCCAGAATGACTCCGTATGTTCCTGCGCCCATACGTTGTTTTGGCATTCCCAGGGGTTTTCCTGCCGGATCAACCAGGTGTTTGTTCTTTAAAATTTCAAATGAAATGGTACTTATAATCATCCCGATTCCTGCGGCCAGGAATCCGTATTTAAAGTCGTGTATATTTCCGGTATCACCCAATCCTCCACAGATCAATGGGGAAAAGAAAGCGCCCATATTAATTCCCATATAGAAAATGGTAAAGGCTCCGTCAATCCGGGAATCATTTTGAGGATATAACTGACCGACCATGGTAGAAATATTCGGTTTGAAAAATCCATTTCCGATAATCAGGAAAGTCAGGCCGGACCACATCATAGCAACGCTGGCTGCACTTTGCATACCATCGGTTACAGCATTTCCGCTGGCAAACATCAGCAATTGTCCTATCGCCATCAGGATACCACCCACGAGAATGCTGCGACGGTTCCCCCAGAATTTATCAGAGATATATCCTCCCAGCAGTGGAGTCAGATAAACCAATCCTGTAAAGCTTCCATAAATATTCGAGGAGTCGGCATCCGTCATGAAAAGGGCCTTGCTCATAAACAAAATGAATATGGCTCGCATTCCATAATAACTGAAACGCTCCCACATCTCCGTAAAAAATAAAAGGTATAATCCTTTGGGATGACCCTGGCTTACAGTGCTGCTGTTTGTCATAAATTGGTTTTTGGTATTTTAAAGTTCGGCGGCTAATGTACATTATTTTTGGAAATACCCATTTCATTTCTAACGGTGGATCGGGTTTTCACATTCATATGTTTAATGTCCACGATTTTGAATTTTGTCAAATTAATTTTACATTTGGTTTACCTAAGTCTAACCCTATATTCATAAAAAATGGCAACAGGAGTAATTAAGTTTTTTAATCGAAAAAAAGGTTTCGGTTTTATTAAGTACGATGATTCGGAAAAGGAAATTTTTGTGCATGCCACCAATATGGCTGACAAAAGAATTATCCAGGAAAACGATAAGGTTTCGTTTGAAGAGAAGGAAGGGGAGCGGGGCGTATCAGCCTTTAATGTAAGGAAAATTTAACCTTATTGCCTTAGCCAGGTCTGGTATTTCAGGGGAACAGGATGTGCGTACTTCTACCTGTTGAAATGTACGCGCCTGAATGGCTTTTCATCGATCTAAAAATTAACATTCAGGGTTTCGGATCAACAGAGCTTCGGGTATCTTAAGTTCTCGGTGATTACTTATTTCCCAGTCGTGGGATACTATTGGCTTGTCCGTGAAAATCTGGCAATACTAATTCTTATTTATTTCCCGATTCTTTTTCTCCTGAACTGTAAGCTTCTATTATTGCCTTTACCAGTCGGTGCCGCACTACATCCCGTGAATCGAGGTGTACAAATCCAATTCCTGTAATACCATTCAGCAAAGCCATGCCCTGCATAAGCCCTGAAGGTTGTGATTTGGGTAGATCAACCTGGGTGATATCTCCTGTAAGTATCATTTTTGCTGAAGGGCCCATCCGGGTTAAAAACATTTTCAACTGACTCTGGGTGGCATTTTGTGCTTCATCGAGAATTACAAAAGCATTATCCAGTGTTCGGCCCCTCATAAAAGCAAGAGGTGCGACTTCAATAATCCCGTTGGCAAGAAAAGACTGCAATTTATCTCCGGGAATCATATCAAAAAGTGCATCATACAGCGGGCGGAGGTAGGGATCAATTTTTTCCTTCAGGTCACCTGGAAGGAACCCGAGATTTTCTCCTGCCTCAACAGCAGGGCGTGTCAAAATTATCCTACGGATCTCTTTGTTTTTTAATGCACGTACAGCCAAAGCAACAGCTGTATAAGTTTTACCGGTACCGGCAGGACCGATGGCGAAAACGATGTCATTAGTTTCGCATGACTCGACTAGTTTTTTTTGACCCGGAGTCCGTGCTTTCACCATGATTCCATTCTGGCCAAAGACTAGTACATCAGAAGCTTTGCGGGTATCGTCAGGAGCAGGTTCTGAACGTCCTTCCAGGAGTTCGTTTACAAAATCAGGTTCGAGTTGCCCGGTATTTTCATAATGACCGATCATGTCATCAATTACTTCCTGAAGCTTTGCGATCTGGGCTTCATCACCCAAAACTTTCAGCTCATTTCCTCTGGAAACAATTTTCAGAGTAGGGAATTTTTTTCGAAGGAGTTCCAGGTTGCTATCGTTAACACCATAAAATTCAACTGGGTTAAAACTGACAGGAATAATAATTTCTTTCAAATGGCTTTAAAAATGAAGGTCGGAACAGTTTGACAGGTTCCTGGTTGTTAATTTCAGGGCTTAAAAGTAAAAAATACCGCAACAAAAGGTGCCTTTCTTATCCTTATTTTTGGCCCAATACCAAATTAAAAGCTGTTGGTCGAAGCATGCCATTTATAACACTGACAACCGATTGGGGCAATACAGATTATTATGTTGCTGCTCTGAAAGGTGAAATTTTCACTGCATGTCCTGATGCCACAGTAACCGATATAACTCACGGTGTCAGGCCGTATGACCTTGTTCACGGTGCTTTTATATTTAAAAATTCCTGGGCTCATTTTCCAAAAGGATCCGTACATATAAGCGGGGTATCCGCTGCAGCGGATACAATGGCTCCTTTGATAGTCATGCAGCACCAGGGTCATTATTTTATTGGGGCCGATAATGGTTTTTTTTCGCTTGTGTTTGAAGAAATGCCTGGTGAATGCTTCCATGTCCTGGATTCGAAAGGGAATAAAGTAGCGTCGGGTATACAGGTTCTTGCCAGTGCTGCTGCATTCCTGGCAAAAGGAGGTAAGCTTTCTGATATGGGATCTGCTGCAGAAAAATTGAATCAAAAAGCAATGTTGCAGCCTGTAACCGAAGAAAAGGTTATCCGTGGTTCGGTCATCTATACGGATTCCTTTGGTAATATTACAACGAATATTGATAAACCATTATTTGAAAGAATTTCGAAGGGTCGTGATTTCGATATCATAATCCGTTCGAAGGAATATATTATTACAAGTATCAGTAACGGTTACCTGGGAGCTGGGAGAGGCAATTTGCTGGCATTATATAATGAAGCAGGCTATCTCGAAATTGCAATCAGTCACGGTCATGCTGCAGGATTACTGGGTCTTGAATATGGAGATATTATAAGAGTTGAGTTCAAATGATTGTCCGAATAGTTAAGTTAACATTGATCCGTGAAAAAATTCGTCAGTTCTATGATAATTATGAATCAGTAGAACCAGCAATCAGATCTTTTGACGGATGCAGGCACGCGGAGTTGCTGAAACATGTTAAGAATGATGGCGTGGTATTTACATATAGCTTGTGGGAGTCGGAGGAACAACTCGAAAAATACAGGAAATCGGAGCTCTTCAAATCCACCTGGGCAAGGGTGAAACCATTATTCGCCTCGAAAGCCGAAGCCTGGACTCTGGAACAGCATGTTTAGCCGGATTTTCTAATAACCTGTTTATGGTATTTGTATTTTTGTGCCCTTATTGAAATTTACAGGATGGTATCATTATTAATAAAGGAAATAAATAGCTTCCTGAATTCCCTGATCGGGTATATCGTGATCATGGTTTTTCTTTTGACGATCAGCCTGTTTACATGGGTATTTCCGGACACTCAGTTTAACATTCCACTTTCGGGTTATGCTACAGTTGATCCGTTGTTTATACTCACTCCCTGGGTATATATGTTTCTGGTACCTGCAGTGACCATGCGCCTGTTTTCGGAAGAAAACAAATCAGGAACCATGGAACTGCTGCTGACCCGTCCTTTGACAGAGCTCCAGGTAGTGCTGGCAAAGTATACTGCAGGCCTTGTGCTTGTGATTTTTTCGCTTCTCCCAACGCTTTTTTATTATTTCAGTGTACACCAGCTGGGAGCGCCTCCGGGAAATATAGATACAGGCAGTATGTGGGGCTCATATGCCGGTCTGTTGTTTCTCGCCGCCGGTTTTGTTGCCATTGGTTTATTCGCTTCTTCCACGACCGACAACCAGGTAGTAGCATTCATCGTGGCAGTTTTCCTGTGTTATGTTTTATATGCCGGATTTGATGCTGTATCCGGACTTGCAGGATCTGGAATTTTTGCCAATTTAATCTTCCAGTTGGGAATTAATGCACATTATTCATCGATGAGTCGCGGTGTCATTGATACCCGCGACGTGATTTATTTTATCAGCCTGGTTAGTTTTTTTATCATGCTTACGCGCACTGTAATTGAATCCAGGAAATGGTGATGGATAAAACTGCAAGCAAAAAAGGATTTAATAAAAATATCCTCCGTAACCGGAATATCATCCGGCTGCTGATGCTCCTGCTGATCCTTGCCGGAGTGAATTTCATTTCATCATTTGTCTTTACGCGTTTTGACCTGACATCAGATAAAAGATTCACCCTCTCACCAGTTACTAAGAATTTGGTTGGAAATCTTAAGGACATAGTATATGTTAAAGTTTATCTGGATGGTGATTTTCCTCCGGCATTCAAACGACTTCAGAATGCTACCCGCGAAATGCTGGATGAACTACGGGCGTATTCACATGGAAATATTGAATACGAATTCATTAATCCCGCTGCAAATCCAGATGAAAAGGAACGAAATAAATTATACCAGCAGCTGGTATCACGGGGTGTTCAGCCTACAAGCCTTCAGGCACAAAATAAAGCGGAAACCTCCCAACAAATAATATTTCCTGGAGCTATTATTTCATACCTCGGCGAAGAGCTTCCTCTGATGTTGTTGCAGGACCAGATCGGAACTTCTCCTGAACAAATGCTGAACAATTCTATCCAGGGACTGGAATATGGATTTGGAAATGTCATTCGCAAATTATCAGTAAAGGTACCTTACCGAATCGCTTTTATTGAAGGACAAGGAGAATCTGATGAAATGCATGTTGCCGATATCACACGTGAGCTGCAGTCATTTTATATTGTTGACAGGGTTCGGATTGAAGAAAAGCTTGACAGGTTGCAAGGATACCGCACAATTGTAATTGCAGGTCCTGATTCTGTATTCAGTGAAAAGGATAAATTTATCATCGATCAGTTTATAATGAAAGGGGGAAAGGTTCTATGGCTTGTGGATGGTGCGAAAGTTTCTATGGACAGCCTTCAGACCAATGATGAAACCATAGCCATATCCAATGAAACCGGTCTCGGTGATATGTTGTTCCGTTATGGCGCCCGTATAAATTATGACCTGGTTCTGGATATACAAGCTGCACCTATTCCTGTTGTGACAGGAGTTGTTGGAAACAGGCCCAGACAAACATTACTTCCATGGTATTATTTCCCGGTGTCGATTCCTGATTCAAAACACCCCATTGTTAACAATCTGAATGCTGTTAAATTCGATTTTGTGAGTTCCATTGATGCGGTAGGTTCGCAGGATGTTCAAAAGATCCCATTACTAACCAGTTCTAAATACAGCAGGATTTTCACCACGCCGGCACGTGTGAATCTGAATATTATGCGTGAAGAACCCGATCTGAATCAATATAACAATCCGGGTAAAACCCTGGCCATGCTCCTGGAAGGTACGTTTACTTCCAATTTTAAAAACCGGATTCCACAACAAATTGCCGGCGACAGTTCCATAGGATTCCGTAACCAAAGTGATGCAAACAGAATGATTGTTGTCGGAGATGGTGATGTGATACGAAACGGCCTTAGAAAATCCACCGGGGGAATAATACCATTAGGCATGGACCGTTATACAAATGAAATTTACGGCAATAAAAATTTTTTACTGAACTGCATTGATTATCTCTCTGACGATTCCGGGTTGATGACTGTGCGATCCAAAGAGCTGAAGCTCCGGTTGCTTGATAAAACAAAGCTGACATCGTCGGTTTTATTCTGGCAAGTGGTGAATACATCCGGGCCATTATTGGTAATTGCACTGTTTGGATTTGCAAAATTTTATTCCAGGAAACGTAAATATGCGCGATGAAGAGTCGACCAATAAATTATGAAAAACAATAAAATCCTGTTCCTGATCGTAGCGGCAATTGCTGTTGCCGCCACCTGGCTTTATCTTAAATCTGACCGAAGTACTATCAGTGAAGCTTTGCGGGATTTTAAAGTACCGGATACTGCTTCCGTAACAAAAATATTCATCGCTGAAATGAGTGGTAAGCAAACATTGCTGGAAAAGCAGGATGCTGAAACCTGGTTAATGAATAAAAGGAACATAGTCAGGCCCGATGCAGTCCGGACTTTGTTGACTACGATTCATGATATGGAAGTGCGAAGCCCTGTAGGAAAGGGTGCCTATAATAATGTTATGAAAAAAATTGCTTCCACCGGAATCAAGGTGGAAGTGTATAATAATTCCGGGTTGATAAAAACTTTTTATGTCGGAGGACCTACTCAGGATCACCTGGGAACTTTCATGTATCTTGAAAATTCTACTGTACCTTTCATCACGCATATTCCGGGTTTTGATGGTTACCTCACGCCGAGATTTACTGTGTCTGATACGGACTGGATGCGAAAAAATATATTCAGTATTACGCCGGCAAATTTTAAATCACTGGCTGTTACTGACAGGACTCATCCTGCAAAAGCTTTTACAATTCTAAATAACAATGATGGTACTTATTCACTGCAGGACAGTTTGGGTAAGTCATTTCAGGGGGTCAGCCAGGATAAAATCATTAATTATCTCGAATTGTATAAGTCGGTGAATTATGAAGAATTGGAACGTTCATTGAGCCCGGTTCAGCATGATTCAATGTTGCATATTATGCCATTCAGAAGCATTGTTTTTACCGATAATGAAAACAAGAGCACCCGGATTGATCTTTGGCGACGGCCGATCACCGAATCCACTATTCACAAAGGTTATAATGACGGTTCACAGTTCGATTTTGATGTAGACCGAATGACTGCAAGCCTGAACGGTGACACTTCCCTGGTTGTGGTGCAGTATTATAGTTTTGAAAAACTGTTTCGTAAAACCACCGATTTTTTAACACCGGGAGTAGCTCCGTAACAGGAACGGATTCGGATATTTAAAGCTATATTTGTCTCCCTATAAAAAAGGGACACCCGTTTTAATAAAAGTGTATCTAACTCAGAAATAAGCATTTATAATGAAGTTTATTGTTTCCTCTTCGCTCTTACTTCGTCACGTTCAATCAGTTAGCGGAGCACTGAATACAAACAGTCCGCTTCCGATCCTGGAGAACTTTTTATTTGAAATCGACAACGG
>JANWID010000317.1 GCA_025450095.1 Bacteroidia bacterium
ATCAGGAAATTGAACAGTAGTATAATAATATGCCTGATTAACCACTTCTTCGATAATGGAATTCAGGTCAGTATGTATCCTGTCGCCAGGTTCGAGCGTAGGTTCCACCGATAACACCGCCTGACAAGCCTGGACCGAATGCTGAAGTTGCAGCGCGGTTTTTTGAAGCGGATGTTGCTTGTCACTGCTTATTTTCATAATTAAAGGTGCTGCTGTTTTCAGATTATCAGCCACTTCCTTCCAGCCGTTTACCATGTTTTTCTTAGTTGCAACTTCCACCGATCCGGCTTCTATTATTTTCTGCCGGGCCGCCACCTGGGCTTCCGAACTGATCAACTGTTCTTTTAGACCAGCAAGTTTTCTGAAACGATTCAGCAACAACAATACAGCAATCCCGATAAGGGTTCCAAAAAAGAAAAGTGTATTCCGGATCATTTTAAAATTCTCGCGGTCAATATCTTCGTTACCTGCTTTGAGAACAGTAATTTCCTGTTCCTTAGCATCAATTGCCTCTCTGCGTTTCCGCTGCGATTTGAGAAATTCATTCTGCAAGGCACGTAAAACGCTGTCGTTTTCAGCACGGTAAATCGATTCCTGAATTTTCCCAGCTTTTTCAAAAGCATCCAGGGCTTCCGCATTTTTATTGGAATTCATCAGCAGTTGCGCCTCTTTTCGATACTCACGGAGCAATTCTATATCCTGTTGCAGGTTAGGTGCAGCCCAGGATGTGCTACCGGTTAGAACAGAGAAAAAAATAGAAATCTTAAATAATTTAAAAAGAATATTATAGCACTTCACACGCGGGGAATTGGATTTTCAAATATGTAACAAAGATAGTTATTATGAAAAACTGGTTGCTCTCTGATTTTCAACATACATTTGTTAATCACCTTACTGAACCCGGGAAGCCCTTATAAAACGTAGCTTTCCGCTCATATCATTCCTGGTAAGAATATTTCCAAACCCGGTAATTCTTAAGTAATTAACCACATCCTTGTATGTTTCCGGATGCACCTCATAATAAATAACGCCATCAGCTTTCAGTTGTTTTACAGCAAAATCACAAATCGCCTTATAATATATAATCGGATCATCGTCCGGTGAAAAAAGTGCAGTATGAGGTTCATACCGGGTCACATTTATGGCCATGTGCGATTGTTGAGATAACGGAATATAAGGTGGATTGCTTACTATAATATCAAAACCAGCGGGAACCGAAAACAGAGGATTGAGGACCGAATCTTCCACAAAAAGAATTTCAGCATCCAGATTTTCCGCGTTGATACGGGCTACTTCCAGTGCTTCGCGTGAAATATCCGAAGCATAAACTGTTAGAGATTTATGATGTAGCTTTAGAGTAATAGCAATACATCCGGAGCCGGTACCAATATCCAGGACCTTTTTGTCAGAAGTATTTTGTATTTCCTTATTAATCCAGTCTGTAAGCTCTTCCGTTTCAGGTCGTGGAATGAGAACCCTGGAATTCACCCTGAATTCCAAACCATGGAAATGTTGAATTCCTGTTACATACTGCAACGGTTCACCGGCTTCAAGTCGTGATAGATCATCCTGGAAAAATGGGGGAAGATTATTTTGATTAAATTCTATTGCAAAACTATTCCCAAGCCGGTCAGTAATATAACCTTTTGCGATGGCTATGGCTTCTTCTTTACCATACAGATGCTTTATCCTGGAAACAATTTCTGCTATAATTTCAGAGCCTTTCATGAGGGCGCTAAAGGTAAAAAAAGACTTACATTTACCGGATCTGGATGGCTGTGGAACACGAAAGATATATGCGCCGGTGCTTTCAGATGGCCAGCCTGGGAGCTGGTTCGGTTTCGCCAAATCCCCTGGTTGGTTCTGTATTGGTTTATGAAAACAAAATTATCGCTGAAGGCTGGCATAAAAAATTCGGAGGACCTCATGCTGAAGTGGAAGTGCTCAGCCTGGTGAATGATTCTGAAGTGCTCAAAAAATCTACACTTTATGTAAATCTTGAGCCATGTTCACATACAGGTAAAACTCCACCATGCACCGAACTTATCATTTCTAAAGGAGTTGGTAGTGTTGCGATATCTATCCGGGATCCTTTTCCTGCTGTAAATGGCAGTGGTGTTGCCGCTCTTAAAAAAGCCGGTATCCGGGTAACCGAGAATATTCTTTCAGAAGAAGGGTCCTGGCTGAACAGGAGATTTATTACTTTTCACAAACTACATCGACCTTATATTACTTTAAAATGGGCTGAAACTGCTGATGGTTTTGTTGCTCCTGATCCCAATTCAAAAAATTCCGGAATTTACTGGATCAGCAATTCAGCCTCCAGGCTTTTGGTTCATTTTCAACGTAGCCATGAAGATGGAATCCTTGCCGGAAATAAGACGATTGCCTCCGATAATCCTTTTTTAAATGTCAGGGGAATTAGCGGGCACGATCCCGTGAAAATTATTATCGATCCGCAATTAAAACTGGATCTGAAATTAAATGTTTTCAAAAGCCCGACGAAAACCTATATTGTTAATGCAATCAAATCGGGAGAAGATCAAAATCTGACATATGTTAAATTCCGGAACCTGAATAACCTTTTGTCCGAACTGGTCGAATTTCTTTTTAAGGAACAAATTCAATCAGTGCTGGTGGAAGGAGGTGCATTTACAATCAGTGAATTTATTAACCATGGCATATGGGATGAAGCGCAGGTTTTCAGGAGTAGCAGTTTGCTCGAATCCGGAATCACTGCACCGGTTACCGGTACTCCGGTAATTTCACGGTATAAGATCGGTTCCGATACTTTATCAATACATCTTAATAATACTGTTGCCTGATATGCTGGGGAACCTCCTGTTAAGCATCCTGACTGCGACGGGATTATTTCTGATCCTGAAATGTTTTCACAGTTGGAAAATTGATACCCTGCATGGTATTGCCTTTAACTATTGGGCAGCAGCAGGCTTAGCATTTGCAGTTTCTCCTACCCAGGTAATTTCCCATAGCCACGAACTTTTGAATTTTGCATACATGCCGGTCCTGACGGGTGGACTTTTTATTCTGGTCTTTTTTATTACCGGTCTTACTACTCAAAAGTTTGGAGTAGGGCTGGCATCGGTAGCGTCCAAAATGTCGATGGTGATACCGGTAACAGCCGGAGTGTTGTTATACAATGAATCCATGGGCCTGCAAAAATTAGCAGGGATCTTATTTGCAATACCTGCAATAATCCTGGTAAGCAGATCCGGATCCGGGACCGGGGCAAATAGACAAGGAATTTTAATGTTGAGTCTGCCGGTGATGCTTTTCGTTGGAGCAGGAATAGTTGACACGGTAATAAAATATTTCCAGCATCATTTTATGAATGATGAAAACAGGCAACTGATTATTGTCTCAATCTTTTTAAGCGCTGGAATTTTTGGTATGATCAGGGTTTTGTATGAAGTATTTTATTTGAAGAAAACATTGCTGCTGCGAAGTGTTTTCGGTGGTATTCTTCTGGGAGTTACCAATTACCTTTCCCTGCATTTTCTATTAATATGCCTGGAAACTCCCGGAAGTGAAAGCAGCACCATATTCGCCTATGTAAATGTGGGAATCGTAATTACATCTTTTCTTTCCGGCATCCTGATATTCGGAGAACGGCCCGAACGTCCGCGAATTATTGGCGTTGTACTTTCCATCATCGCAATTACCATTCTTTCGGGAACACTGTAATTTATGTTCGAAGATTCATACATTACCATTGAGGCTCCGGCAGCAGGCTTGTTCAGCAACCGGGGAAGCAGGTTCATAAGTTTAGCCGCTCCTGTTCGTACGGAAAACGATGTAAAAGAAATGCTACAAAAAGTCAGATCAGATCATCCGAAAGCCAATCATCATTGTTATGCCTTCCGTCTCGGACCATCAAAATCGGTTTTCCGTTATTCAGATGACAGGGAGCCCTCAGGTACAGCCGGGAAACCTATCTACGGAGTAATTCAGGCAAACGATCTCACCGATATTATTATCGTTGTTTCACGTATTTTCGGTGGCACTTTGCTGGGAGTTCCCGGTTTGATATATGCTTACCGCGAAGCTGCCCGGTCAGCTATAGTAAATGCAAAGATCATAACTGCTTTTATTATGGAAAAATACCGTCTCCGTTTTGAGTATGCAATACAATTTGGAATCATGGATTTGATTAAACAAACCGGTGCAAGAATCCTTAAACGACAGGAATCGGATGAATGTATTCTCGAAATTGAGCTTTCGAAACCCGATGCCGGGCTTTTACTGGAAAAGATCAGGAACAATTACCTGCTGAAAGAAAATTGTGAAATAAAAGTAATATGAACCAATTTGACCCGGAACTACTAAAAGCACTCTGCACTATTCATTCTCCTTCGGGCAATGAATCAGGCATGAAGGAATTTTTGTTGGATTATATTTACCGTAATTGTGCAAACTGGGCCATAAAAACGGAAATTATTCGAGGACCTGATTTTCAAAATTGCGTTGTTCTGATTTTTGGAAAACCATCCACCGCGGTGTTTGCTCATATTGATTCCATAGGTTTCACAGTAGGATACGATAATAACCTGATCCGCATCGGAGGACCTAAAGTTGCTAACGGGTATATACTGACAGGAAATGATTCTACCGGAGCTGTGGAATGTACTATTGAATCCGATGAAGAAACTGGTAAAATGAAAGCAGCATACCAACGCATTATCGACCCGGGAACGGATTTAACTTTCAAATGTAATTTTCGCCTGGATGAAAATTATGTGCAATCATGTTATCTCGATAACCGTCTTGGAGTTTATATAGCGCTTCAGCTTGCTTCCACGCTGCGCAATGGGGCTATTGTATTTTCATGCTGGGAAGAACATGGCGGTGGAACTGCCGGGTATCTTGCCGGATATTTATATAAGAAATTTCAAATCAGGCAGGCACTCATTTGTGATATTACCTGGGTGACTGAAGGTGTACATCATGGAAAGGGAGTTGCAGTTTCAATGCGTGATGCCGGAATTCCTCGCAGAATTTTTGTAAACAGGATTCGGGAAATTCTCGAAAAAAATAAAATAAAATACCAGCTTGAAGTTGAAAGCGCAGGTGGAAGCGATGGATCTGAAATTCAAAAATCACCATTTCCAATCGAGTGGTGTTTTATCGGGGCCCCTGAAGATGGAGTGCATTCGCCGGATGAGAAAGTTCACCTTGATGATATCAGGAGCATGCTGGAAGCATACGGGATGCTTACGGAAAAGCTTTAACCGGGAAAATATTTTTCTAACCTGGATTTTACAAATTCAGGAACCTGGCAGGGTTTACCACTTTTGATATCCACAAACACCAGAGTGGTTTCGGCAACATTCAATAGTAGTCCTTCCTGGTTATATGTTTCATAATGGAAAGCGATTCTGACACGTGGCATTTCACGGATCTGGGTTTTCAGAGTCAGCTGATCATCGTAATATGCCGGTTTCAGATATTTAATTTTATATTCAGATACCGGAAGGCTGATGCCACTGTCTTCCATTTCACGATAGCTGATTCCCATTTCACGGAGAGATTCCACGCGAGCCACTTCAAAATAAGAGGCATAATTTCCATAATAAACATACCCCATCCGGTCGGTTTCACCGTACCGTACCCGAACCTGGATTTCCGTATTGATCATTTTAAAAAGTGCAAATATTTTTTTTAGCAGAAGCTTCAAAAATAGCACTTCATTTATTATAATTGTATCTGGTTTTTCTCCGCCCCCTCCCGGAATTCATGAAAGATTATCGATTGACCTTGATTCTTGTATTGGGATTATTATTTTCCTGCAGGACTTCTTATAAATATGACACACCTGCTGTAAAATATTACCAACCGGGGAAAGATACTTTTGCAGGAACAGATTCATCATTTTTAAAAATAATTTTTCCTTACCGGGAAAAATTGAACCTGGTAATGAACGACACACTGGCATTTGCTTCTGTTTCACTGGAGAAAGGTCAGCCTGAAAGTGCCCTTGGAAATTTTGTTGCAGATGCCTGTTACCGTGTTACACTAAATCATATCGATTCGATCGGAATAACTGCACCCGACTTTTGTGTGCTGAACAATGGTGGATTAAGAAGCAGCCTGCCTGCAGGATTAATTACACGGAAAAATGTATTTGAACTGATGCCATTTGAGAATGAACTGGTAATTGTAACTTTACCCGGAACGGCAGTATTTGAATTGCTGGAATATATTTCAGATAAAGGAGGTGTTCCGGTTTCCAACTTAAAAATGATGCTCTTCCCGGAACACCTGGAAGAGGCCGTAATTGGTAACACATTTTTCGACAGTTCCAAAACTTACCGTGTACTGACGTCTGACTACCTGGCATACGGCGGAGATGCGATGACTGTTTTTTCAAAAAACACTTCGCTTGATTTTACCGGAACAAAAGTCCGGGATGCAATAACGGAATACCTGCAACAGCTTTACACGAACAATATTACCCTGGATCCTGTCATCGATGGAAGGCTCTCAAAATAAAACCCGAAAAGAATTTCTTTCTCAATTAACCGGCGGTGCTCTGGCAGTTGCCGCAATGAACTGGACAACCCTGCTTAAAGCAGATGGTAATCTGATTCAGATTACCATCCTTCATACCAATGATGTACACAGTCATGTGGATCCGTTTGATGATAACCATCCGAAGTATGCAGGTATGGGAGGTGTTGCAAGAAGGGCCGCTATAATAAAAAAATTCCGCAATGAAGAAAGAAATATTTTACTTTTCGATGCAGGTGATATTTTTCAGGGTACTCCTTATTATAACATGTATGGTGGAGAACTCGAGATAAAACTGATGAATATGATGGGATATGATGCCGCAACAATCGGTAATCATGATTTTGATAATGGAGTTCAGGCACTTGCAACACAACAGGCAAATGCAACTTTTCCACTGCTCAATTGCAATTATGATTTTTCAGAAACACCAATGCAGGGTAAATCACAACCTTATAGAATTTTTACTAAAGAGGGAATCCGGATCGGAGTATTTGGTGTGGGCATTGAACTGAACGGGCTCGTGAATTCCCGTTTAACAGGAAAAACAAAATATATTGAACCAATGCATCGTGTAAATGAAATTTCTGCTTATCTTAAGACACGAAAAAAATGCCACCTGGTTGTTTGCTTATCACATCTTGGTTTTGATTATAAGGAAGATAAAATTTCAGATACCAGGTTGGCTGCATCAAGTGAAAATATTGATTTGATTATTGGAGGTCATACTCATACCTTTCTGGATGAACCACTTAAAATTAAAAACAAAAAAGGAATGGAAGTATTAATTACACAAGCTGGCTGGGCAGGTTTGCGACTGGGAAGAATTGACTACCATTTTGAAAGGGAAACAGGAAAAAAAATTAATGTAGTGTCCACAATGAAAGAAATGAATAAGTCAAGTGAAATATAATTTTTTTTTTATTTTTTTTTCACCAAAATTTGCGTATTAATTACGCCAGCACGAGTGCCCGTTAAAATAGTAGAGTAAAAACCAACTAAGACCAACAGCAAGCCAGTTTCAAAGTATGCAAAAAACGCTAGAACAAGTCTGGGATAATTGCCTGCAACTAATAAAGGACAATGTCAGCCTTCAAAATTATAAAACGTGGTTCGAACCGATCAAACCAATCAGGCTTGAAAACAAAGTACTGACCATTGAAGTTCCCAGCCAGTTTGTTTATGAATGGTTGGAAGAACATTATCTTGACCTTTTGCGCAAAACCATCCGTCATGAATTAGGACAACAGGCTCGCCTGGAATATTCTATTGTGATGGAAAACGCTTTTAATAATTCAAAACCCTACACGGTAAAATTTCCCGCGAAGAACAGTAATAATTTAAAGAACCCATCGGTAACTATGCCGCTGGATATCGGTACAACGATTCGAAACCCGTTTATTATTCCCGGGTTAAAAAAGCTGGACGTTGATTCCCAACTGAACATTTCATACTCCTTCGAAAATTTTGTGGAAGGTGATTGTAACCGCCTTGCACGTTCTGCCGGATTTGCTGTTTCCGGAAAACCAGGTGGCACATCGTTTAATCCATTGCTGATTTATGGTGGAGTTGGACTCGGGAAAACTCACCTGGCGCATGCTATCGGAATTGAAATTAAAAATTCATTCCCGAACAAAACTGTATTGTATGTTCCTTCCGACCGGTTCATGCACCAGTTTGTGGATTCAGTGAAAAATAATTCTTCAAACGATTTCATTCATTTTTACCAGATGATCGATGTTCTTATTATCGACGATATCCAGTTTTTCGCCGGTAAAGAAAGAACACAAGATGTATTCTTCCATATCTTCAATCACCTTCATCAGAATAATAAACAGATTATTCTCACATCCGACAAACCACCGGTTGATTTACAGGGAATGGAACAAAGACTGCTCAGCAGGTTTAAATGGGGATTGTCGGCCGATCTTCAGATCCCTGACCTGGAAACCCGTATTGCTATCCTGAAAAAGAAAATGTATGTGGATGGCATTGAACTGCCCAACGAAATTACCGAATATGTTGCCATGAGTATTACCAGCAATGTTCGGGAACTTGAAGGCGCACTTATTTCCATTATTGCACAATCGTCGCTAAATAAAAAACCAATCACACTGGAACTTGCAAAGCAAATGATCGATAAGTTCGTGAAGAATACCGTTCACGAGATATCCATCGATTATATTCAGAAAGTCGTTTGTGATTATTTTGATCTTCCCCTTGAAGTTCTGAAATCGAAGACCAGGAAGCGTGAAGTGGTTCAGGCTCGCCAGCTTGCCATGTACTTTTCAAAAAGCATGACCAAATCCTCCCTTTCCAATATCGGTATCCATTGCGGTGGAAAAGATCATGCAACTGTACTCCATGCATGCCGCACGGTGAACAACCTGATGGAAACCGACAAAAAATTTAAAACCTATGTATCCGATATTCAAAAGCGGATACAGGTTCATGAAAAATAATACGTGAATCTAACCTTGAAGTGAGCCGGCAAATACCTGCTCACTTTTTTTATGCCCGGAATTCATGCGCAAGAAAATCCTGATGGTGTGTTTGGGAAATATCTGCAGGTCTCCTATAGCTGAAGGAATTATGCAGGCAAAGCTGTTGAATTATGGAATTGACGACATCGTTGATTCCGCCGGCATTCTGTCATATCACATTGGTTGCGCACCGGATGATCGCGCAATCGGAATTGCCAGGAAGTATAAAGTGAATATCGACAACCAGCTTGCCCGACAGCTGAAGCCGGCTGATTTTGAGAATTTCGATTTTATTTTTGCAATGGATCGTTCCGTCCTGGAATCTGTTTTAAAAGCAGCACAGGGGCCAAAGCAATCAGGAAAAGTGCATCTATTTCTCGGGTATGCCGGTTATTCCGGCCAGGCAGATGTTCCAGATCCATATTATGAAGGTGGCGTTGCGTTCGACAGGGTTTTCAATTTAATCGACGACGCGTGTGAACGAATCATTCGCAAATGGTATCCTGAGGTTTTAAAATGATTTCACAACAGCCCGGAACTTTATATCTTGTCCCTGTTTTACTGGGTGATTCCGGCGTATCGGATGTACTGCCGGATCATACCTTGAAAGTTACTGCAGGTTTAAAATTTTTTATTGCTGAAAATACAAAATCAGCAAGGCAGTTTCTTAAACAGGTTCCTGGAATTTCCCCACAACAGGAATTATCGGTTTTGGAAATTGACAAGCATTCGGAACATATCGATTTCAATTATTATTTCGGGCAGCTTCGTAAAGGATCCGATACGGGACTGATCAGCGAAGCTGGTATGCCCGCGGTTGCAGACCCGGGAAGCCTGTTTGTTAGAAGAGCCCACCAGGAAGGAATCAGGATTGTTCCGTTAACAGGACCATCTTCCCTCCTGCTTGCACTGGCAGCATCGGGTTTAAACGGTCAGGGATTTACTTTTCATGGTTATCTTCCTAAAGAAAAAATGCAACGTATTGAAAAAATAAAGTTGCTGGAACAACAAGCCAAACGCAATCACCAGACACAGATCTTTATTGAAACTCCTTACCGCAACCAGGCGCTTTTTAATGATCTTTTGCAAAGTTGCAACCCCGGAACAACACTTTGCATCGCAATGGACCTGACATTGAAAGAGGAAATGATCAAGACAATGACGATCGGTGAATGGAAAAAAACAACATTACAGTTTCAACGACAGCAGGCGGTTTTTTTGTTGTTATGAAATATCGGGGTTGGATCTTTAATTCACTCCTTGTTTTTGAATTTGCGGAGTAATTTTTTTTACATCAACTTCAAACACCAAAGTAGCATATCCGGGAAGCTTTCCATATGGTTTTGCGCCATAACCCAGGTCGGATGGCAGCACCATTTTTCCTACTGATCCTTCATTCAGCAAAGGAATACACTCTTCCCAACCCGGAATAACTTTGTTATCACCCAATACAAATGTGAAATTCGATGAAGTATCGAACACCGTTCCATCGAGAAGTTTGCCGGTATAGCTGACTGTAACACGATCTCCGATGCGGGGAAAATCACCTGAACCTGACTTTGTCACCAACAAATAAGCACCGTTTTCGGTAGGCATTACATCCATATTATGATTCCTGAGAAAGGTATCAATCTTCATGAACTCATCCTGGCGCAACATAACATCGTTTGCATTCTGTATGGAATCCATTTTAGTTTTTGGAATAATATTTTTCAATTTTACACTGAAAAAAATCTCATTGCCTGGTTTTAAATATGGAGGCAGCACGGAATGAAATGTTTTTTCAAAAAGAGAATCCGCTGGAATCTTAAAGTGTGCAGAATCTCCCGGGCTCATCATGGCAAAGCCTTCTTCCACTCCACCAATAAATGTTGGTTCCACCAGCTTTACTGTAAACGAATCGTTCTTTTGTGATGAATTAAAAAGCGTGGAATCGGAAGGTGTTTTATATATGATCGACATGACCATTATGTCGCCCAATTCAGGTTTTATTCCGTTGACTGACTTGATAAATTTATACTTTAAACCACTTTCTGTTTTCAGATATCCTTCCTTATCCTTCCTACATGAAAACAGAAAGCATGAAAAAAATAAAAGCAATGTAAATTTTATACAAAATGTAAATATTGGTTTCATCAAGGCTTTTTATTTCATTGGTTTTACTTCCAGTAATTCAGCATCAATTACGAGTGTAGCATACTGTTTTATCTGGTCTCCATCGCCTGTCAGGCCATAAGCAAGGTGCGAAGGAACAATGAAAATCGCTTTATCGCCTTCTTCCATTAACGTAACACCTTCCTGGAGTCCTCCGGCAATTTCAGACTTCCCTACCTGGAATTCAAGCACACCGGAACTGTCGGAGCTGTAAATTACTGAACCATCCAGTAACGAAACTTTATAGTTTATCCTTACACTGTCGTCTTTAACTGCTTTCCTGGTACCGGAACCTTCATGGTAGATCTTATATCGCAGTCCGGTTGCAGTTGTAATCAGTTCCAGGTTCCTTCTTTCCGCATAGTTATCAATATCCTCAGATTCATCTTTAACAATAGACTGCTGGTTACGGATCAGCTCTTCTTTTCCCACTTCAGGTTTGGCAGATTTTTTTTTATCCGGCGATTTGCAGGAAACCGGAAGTAAATTTACCATTACTGAAAAAATCATGGTAAGCCAGAATAAGTTTCGGGTGATCAATTGCCGTTTCCTCCGTTTAAACATTTATTACAAACTGTCAGGGGTTTAATTCATTTTTCAAACCGGGCAACAGCGCCAGGAATTTCGAAATGGTATTTTCCAGGGAATCTGTTGAACGTCCTCCGGCTGCATTGCGATGTCCGCCTCCTGAAAAATATTTACGTGCCACATCATTAACTGAGAAATCATCTTTCGACCGGAATGAAATTTTAATAAGATTATCACGTTCACAGAAAAATGCTGCAAACCGGATCCCCTTTATCCCGAGCGCATAATTTACAACTCCTTCTGTATCGCCTGACCGGTGATTGAAAGCAATGAGCTCTTCTTTAGAAACGGCTATATAAGCAGTTTTATATTCAGGTAAAACTATCAGCCGGTCTTTGATGCAATGCCCCAGGAACCGGGTACGCTCGAGCGAAAAGTTATCATACACATTTTCGTGGATCATGAAATTGGATGCACCTGCCCGCATAAGTTCAGCAACAATCATATGGGTATCGGCTGTCATGGAAGCAAAACGGAATGAGCCTGTGTCGGTCATGATTCCGGTGTACAGACATTCTGCAATTGTTTTCGAAATATCAGTTATACCATTCAATCCGGTTATAAAATAATAGACCAGTTCACAGGTTGAACACGCATCAGGGTATGAAAACGTAATATCACAAAACGATTCAGGTTCCATATGATGATCTATGAGAATCTTGAAAGCATTGGAACGGGTAACGGATTCGGAATATTTTTCAAGCCGTGAAGCAGCATTAAAATCAAGACAAAAAATTACAGTTGCATTTTCGGTCAGTTGCTTTGACTTTCCGGGATTGTATTCGAAATTTATGACTGTTTCATTTCCCGGCATCCAATACAGGAAATCAGGATAGTCGCTCGGCGTTATAACAGTGGCCCTGTGTCCATGCTGATTCAGGAAATGACAAAGCGCCAGGGAAGCACCCATAGCATCTCCGTCGGGCTTGTGATGAGTGGTAATTATTACCTGTTGTGGAGTTTTGAGGAGTTCCCGGATCTGTTGCATGTGGCCGGGATCGAAATTTGGTATCATTTACATAGGAAACGTTGTAAAATTAGTTATTTGACGGAATTTCATGAATGTGATATTAATAAATACTGCATTTGAATGAGAAAAGATTATTTAAGTTACCTTTGCATTCCGAAAAAAATAATACAAAAAATAAAAACCTGACAAAAGTGGCTTCAAACAGAACCTTTACCATGATAAAGCCCGATGCGGTCGCTAACACTCACATCGGTGCGATACTAGACAAAATTACCGGTGCCGGTTTTAAAATTATTGCAATGAAATATTTGCGTTTGACTCCGGAATCCGCAGGTTTGTTTTATGAAATACACAAAGCCCGGCCATTTTATAAAGACCTAGTGAATTATATGTCGTCAGGCCCAATCGTTGCCGCTATTCTTGAAAAAGATAATGCAGTAGAAGATTTCCGGACTTTAATAGGTGCGACTGATCCTGCCAAAGCAGCACCAGGCACCATACGGAACCTGTTTGCCAAATCAATTGATGCAAATGCCATTCATGGTTCCGACAGTAATGAGAATGCAGAGATTGAAGGAGGCTTCTTTTTTTCGCAGCTGGAGCGATTTTGAAAAATAAACTGAAAAGGCTTTCTCACAGGGAAAGCCTTTTTTCAACGGATCACCACATCTTTAATAAATTCACCACCCAGCTCTTTATTCATCATTTCCATGATTTTTGTTTTCTGAAAAGAAAGCTCTGTACGTAATGGTGCGGATGTAATGCTTATATGAAGCGTATCATTCTTGATTTTTAAACCAGAAGTTCTGTTACAGATAGCATTTCCCATCTGACTTTCCCAGGCAGCTTTTACCCTGATTTCATTCAGGCGATCACGAAGCCGGTAATGATCCAGTAATTGTTCGATCGCTTCTTTCAGACTGCTTTCATTTGATTTTCTCATGGCAGTTCTGCAGTTGTAATTTCAGAAACAGAATCATTTGTCACATCGAATAGCTTTACCGGAACTTCAATTTCATTGAAAATTTCTGATATCCGGTCACGATGAGAATCGGTGATCAATAACTGGCCAAAGCCATCACGACTCACCCACTCCATCAGGCGCTTTACTCTGAGTTCATCAAGCTTATCAAAAATATCATCAAGAAGGATAACAGGTTTGTTAAATCCCTTACTGACCAGGTAGCTGAAGTGTGCAAGTTTCAGAGCTACGACAAATGATTTTTGCTGACCCTGGGATGCATATTTTTTAACTGAAAAATTCCGAATCATAAATTGCAGATCATCTTTATGAATGCCTGTAGTTGTAAACTGCAGATCGATATCTTTTGAACGCGATGACATTAGTAAAGATTCAAATGATTGATGTTGCAATTGTGATTCATATATGATTTGCGCCGATTCACTTTCGCCGGATATAAAGCTGAATATTTCACGGAACAATGGAAGAAATCCCTCCATAAACATTGTACGAGCCTGGTAAACCGGGTTTCCATAATGAATCAGTTGTTCATCCCAAACAGACAATGCAGTCCAGTCGATAAACCCGGAAGCAGAAGCTTGCTTTAGCCAGCTGTTACGTTGTTGCAGTGCCTGGTTATAACAGATCAGGTTTTCGAGATATGTATGATCATATTGTGAAATCAGGCTGTCGATAAATTTTCGTCGCAGTTCGCTACCTTCAGTGATCAGATCCTGGTCGGTAGGAGCAATCATCACAACAGGAAACAAACCGATATGATCGCTTAACCTTTCATACTCCACACCGTTACGGCGAAATTGTTTTTTTTGTCCGCCGCGTACTCCGCAAAAAAGGATTTCACTTTCTCCATTCCGTTCAAACGTACCTTGTATTAAAAACATGTTTTCTCCATGTCGGATATTTTGTACATCACCCGGATAAAAATAACCCCTTGTCATGGACAGGTAATGAACTGCATCCAATAGATTTGTTTTACCACTTCCATTGAAGCCTGTAATGCAATTTACACCGGGTGAAAACTCAACAGATATTTCGCCGTAATTTTTATAATTTACAAGGTGCAGGTTACGCAGGAACAACATATTGCAAAGTTAACGCTTTCACTTGGCACCTATTGATTTGATCAGGAAATAATAAACCTGCAATCCAGTGATATCCGGGGGATAACGGCTGGAACATATGTTCTTTAGTATTCACAATCAGGAGTATGTATACCAAATAACAACCTTCTGTGAATAACTTTTGGAAGCCTATTGTGCCGGGGGTCCTTTTTCCGTAAATTTGTAACGGATTCCCCGGTTAAAATTGCACATGGAAGAAGACGACGAAGAATTCGAAAACCAGGATGACCTCAACGAAAAGATTGAGCTTTCGGTCAACCGGTTTGAAGAGATGATTAAGAACCAGGACCGGTATTTTTTCGATGTCGACGCGCTTATTAAGATCATTGATTTTTATATAGACAAAAGCGATTATACCAAAGCGCTCGAAGTTTCACGTTACGCATTCAGTCTGCATCCCAATTCAGTAAATTTCCTGATGAAGCAGGCTCACCTGTTCGCTATTACCGGACAGGATCAGCGGGCACTGGAAACTCTTGACCGTGCAGAAAAAATAAGTCCTTATGATCTGGAGTTGCATATTATAAGAGGTAACATTTTTAATTCTACCGGACAGTTTTCCGCAGCCCTTGAATGTTTTAAGAAAGCACTGCCACTACTCGATGTAAAGGATGAATTATATTTCAGCATGGCTATTACGTACCAGAACATGTTGAATTATCCGAAGGCAATTGAGTATTTCAAATTGGCTATAGGACAGAATCCTACATATGAAATGGCAATGGAAGAACTTTCTG
>JANWID010000318.1 GCA_025450095.1 Bacteroidia bacterium
AAGGGAACTGGAATCTGCAATAATCAAGGATATAGTCTTAATTTGTGGAGGGAAACCCAGCAAGATGGCCCATTTATTCAATGATTCATGAGGTTTCGAACAGTAATGATTGCAAATCCCGGGCGGCAGGGCGGAACCTGTATGATGTTAATCCCGAGCGGCATCCGATTTAACTTTCTCTTTTACTAATTCTGTTTTTTCGGGAATAAAATAATTGATCAGATCCAATACCGGCCCGGTCATGAAAGTGGTAACCAGCGCCATGATCACCATCATGGAAAAAACTTCGGGAGTGAGAACACCCAGTTCGTAGCCGATATTGAGCACGATCAATTCCATCAGTCCGCGTGTATTCATCAACGCACCGATCATGAGGCTATCGTGCCAGTTGTGTTTTGTAAACCGTGCCGCAATGGTGCTTCCTAAAAATTTCCCGACAATGGCAACTACAATGATAATTGCACACATGCCCCACTGTGATGCTTCGTTCAGCAACCCGATCTGCGTTCGCAAGCCGGTTAACACAAAAAATAACGGCAGAAGCAATACCAATGAGACGTCTTTTATTTTTTCAATGAACACTTCTTTGAATTGCGGATGCACGGGCATGGTAACTCCGGCCAGGAAGGCACCAAACAATGCATGAATACCGATTGCTTCAGCTATATATGCCGATACCAGTAGTGTAATAAAAAAAACGGCAACTATACGTTTACTCAGTGTGTCGTGATGCGAATACCGTTCACCAATGCGACGCAGAAACGGACGAACAACCTTCAACATTACAATTACGAAAATAGCAGACAATAATACGGTATAAACAGCGGTGATCATAGAGCCGGCCTTTACAATTGCGATCACAGCCGCAAGTATGCACCATGCTGTTACATCATCAATTGCCGCACAGGTAATGGCTATATTGCCGATATGCGTTTTCGAAAGCTTCCGTTCCTGCACAATCCTGGCCAGCACCGGAAATGCAGTTATGCTGAGCGCGATTCCCATGAACAAAGCAAAAGAAAGAAAATGCACTCCCGCAGGTGCATATGTGTTGTACATGAAATACGCTATACCCATACCCAGCGTGAAGGGCAGGATGATACTTGCATGACTGATGACAAACGCCTCCTGCGCTTTTTTCTTCAGAGTATTCAGATCGAGCTCCATGCCTACGATAAACATAAACAGGATGAGTCCGAATTGGCTAAAGAAATGGAGGTTGGGCAGCGATGATGGCGCAAAAAGGAAAGCCGAAAATTCCGGGAAGTGCATTCCTACAAATGACGGACCCAGCAAAATTCCGGCAATGATCTCTCCGATAACAGCTGGCTGGCGGATCTTGCGGAATAAATAACTGAGGCACCTTGCAGTAATTATTATAGTAATGATCTGCAGGATCAAAATTGCCAATGGGTGCGAAACGTTTTGGTACAGGGAAAGCTTCAGTTGTTCAAAGCTGCCGGTTTCTGCCGGAATGTTTGCTTTATCAACCTTAAATAGCTCCTGTGGCTCACCCCATAATACAATCAGGTACATGAGCAAAAACAGGCTGCCAGTGAAGACTACGTAAAATAAAAGGTTTCTGTACTTGTTCATCAACACCAATTAATCAAGGCTCAAAAGTAATATTTCAGTCAGGATTATTAAGTATTGAATTTAATTGTAGTGAAAGCCTCGTAGAGGCGATAAGTTTGGTAGAAATTTTTTAGGTATTAAAAGAAACGAAATCAGCCGGCGGGAGGAGGAAACGAAAACATCATAGTTTCCCAGGATGTTTACGTTTCCTTCTCCCGCAATTTGATTACGAACCTCTTTATAATTTTTCTGCGGGAGGGTTTTAATAATGTATTCTTTATTACCAAACTATCGCACCTACGGTGCTTTTGTATTTAGAATACCTGACAAATTTCCGTTTCAATGGAAATCCGGATATAAACTATATTGTATGTGAATCAGCGATTGATCGATACCATGGGACCGCAGAGATTTACTTGTCACCTTAAGCAGATTCAACAAGGAAAGCCCGGTACGGAATCTTTACATCTTCGATTTTAATTTCCCCTTCGTTGCTTTAAGCACTGCTTTTTTTAATCGAACAAGCCGGTTGTAATAATCTCCGAAATTTCGGCAGGCAGAATGAGATAGTACGTAGAACCGGTCGTCGAGCGTATATTCTGAAAGTGTTAGCAAGAGCGTATTGACCGGAACCTGGTCAACAGGTATAGCTGTAATTGTATATTTTGTGAAGTCAAGTGCATCAATAGCTTCCTTGACATCTTCGGGCAGGTAAATATTATTTGCAACACCTGAAAGCTCTTTCCAGTGATATAAATGTTCCGATAGACACACACTAAGTTTGTTAAACACCGGTTTCAGGGCCATGTCATATTGCTCCGAACCCACCTGGTTGAAACGGATGT
This sequence comes from Bacteroidia bacterium, assembly GCA_025450095.1. The sequence continues at coordinate 2,421 of JANWID010000318.1, forward strand.
AAGGTGTTTTGACAGTTGTTGCCTGGGGACTCAATTCCTCAAACTGTTCCGTATCACCGTGAGGATGTGTACGCAGGAGAAGTTTGGTATCGTATAACTTTTCGGCAAGGGTAAATACCACTTCATCCCGTTTATTATTAAAATACAGGCTCCTGTTACTGCCACGAAGCAATGAAACCAATTTCATCACAACGGATGTAAGACCCCATTCAATTGACATAATTGAAAATTGTATTGCTGAATATAGAACTACAAAATTGTACCATAAATGTGTATTCAGTCGGCAGACGGCAGTTTGCCGGCTCGCGAACGCGGCCACGCAATCCCGATCGCCTTTGTGCGCATCGGGACGCCAGTCTGCAGTCGCCGGTTAACAGTCGCCAGTCTGCAGTGAATAAATTTAACTGCCTACTGCGGGCGACTTGCTGCCTGCTTTTTTATTAAGCATCATGCATAGAGGTAAGCATCGTACTTATTCTACAAGATCAAAAAGTGGTGAATAAAAAAGCTATTTTATTCGCTAATATTCAACGTTTTAGCCAATAGTTATTACATTCGATAACCTATAAAGTGGTTTAGATTTTTCGATGTTCCACTATTATTTAATATTATCTTGCTCCCTGATTTTAATACCGGCTTTGAAAGGTTTTCGATTTACCAATTGGTTTTATTTTTTTACGATGTTAACAGGATTAATTCCATGTTACGCGAATTCATCTGACAAACCCTGCAAGTTTCATATCAATAAAGTGGAAGTTACCTACAGCCAGATTTCTGTTGGTAAAGGATATGTTGAACAATTCAATGTAACGGGAGTTCAACAAAAAAATGAACGTACCGTAATTGATGCTCCATACACCGAGCTTGAAACAATTACCGACATTGATGCATATTATGTTGTAAAGGGAAAGAAAAAACACATTAAGGATTTTGCCGTACGATCCCTGATGAGTAGTTCTTTTTATAACGGGGTAAAAGCTAAAACATTTGTTTTTGAAGCTGCCGATGAGTCCTATGCAGCAGGATATAGTTATACAGTCAAAAATCCGGAACTGATGTTCCTGTCATTTCTGGAACTGAACAGCGCCACCTGTACAGATACATTTAAATACACTCTTGCAATTCCTTCTGATCTGAAGTTGAACTATGAGCTGGTGGGAGATACTTCAACGCTCCGGCATTTTGAAATTACAAACACGGAAGTCAATGGCATGACATACTGGACGGTGATCGGAATTACCAGGGAAAAATATGTTTATCCCGAAAATGATGATGTTCTTCCAGGCATTGGATTGCCCGGAGTGCGCATCAACATTGCACCAGGTAACGCTGCTCCAGGCGATTTTTCATATTTAAACAGCTGGTACCGGAATTTATTGATCCCGCAATCGGAATTAAATGCTGAATCAATCCGGATTATAGATTCCTGGGTGAAAGGCAAACACGGAATTGATCTTGTGAAGACGCTATTCGATAGTGTAAAAACAAAGATCAGCTATATTGCTTTTGAAAACGGGTTGGGTGCAGTACAGCCACGAAACGTAAACGATGTTTTACGCAACCGGCAGGGTGATTGTAAGGATATGTCGAACCTGCTCCGTCAGAGCATACGACATTTTGGTATACCTGCTTATGTTGCTATTTCATCCACGCTTGCGCATCCTTTCGATCTCGATTTTCCTAATATGTATTCCGCAAATCATGTTATATGTATCGCGGAAACAGAAAATAAAATTTATTACCTGGACGCCACAGAATCTTTTGGTCAATTCGGTTATCCCAGTCGCCAGATACAAGGCAGGTATGTTTTACGGGTAGATTCTCTGTCCGGACAGCATTTAAAAGTTCCTATTGTGCCGCGTGTTGAAAACCGTGTTACCGGGAAATTCTGGTTCGACAAAAAAGGAGATCAGTTAGAAGGAAAATTTACATATGAGCTGCGTGGCTTGAGTAAAATAGATATCGAAACACTGAAAGGAAGTCGCGGAGAGCTTACTTATAACAAAGTAGTTAAAGATTATCTGTCATCTCATTTCAGGAATATTAAGCTCGATAGCATCCGGACTGTTACTTCTGATTCGGCGATGATCATTTCGGGATACGCAACTGCTTCGAATACGCTGACGCAAGTGGATAACACAATGTATATTTCACAATCCATCCTGATGTTTCCTCATTCATTTCAAAGATTGATAAACAACAATGAGCGGTTGGTATTTTATGAAACCATGGAACGGGATTTTGAATTCCATATTCGCATCGATAAAAAAATAAATTTAAGAAAAGTGCCGGTTGAACAATTCTCAGAAAATGGATTTTTATTTAATTACCAGGTTGATCCATCCGAAAACGAAGTTGTAATAAAGTATTCGTTTTCGAGTGATTCACTTGAAGTGAATGAATCTAACCGGTTGTCGTATAACAAGCTGAATGATCAGATCACAAAGGTGTTTAATAAAAAGCTCGCTTATGAATAGAGGATTTTGGTGCCTGCTGTTATTATTGTTTTTCCCGGTTGCTTTACAAGCACAGCTGAAAGGCGTTAAGAATTTTAAATGGCCTGATAAACCGGTGCAGACTCCCGTTTACGAGAAGTTTAATAATGAGGATGCCTATATTATCAAGGAAAGGAAATCCATTTCGATAAGCATGGATGTGAAGGGTGTTTACGTTTATACAAGTATTAAACGGAAAATAAAAATACTCACACAGGCCGGAGTAGACAACTATGCACGAATTGTTTTGCCAAAGTACAGCGGACGGAGGATCTCACTGGCAGATGCACGAACCATAAAGAAAGACGGAACCATAGTGGATCTTGATGTAGATGATATTAAAGAAGTAAAGATTGCTGATGACGATGAGATTTTTGATGCGAAACGTTATGTCCTGTTTTCAATTCCCGGAGTGGAGGTAGGGGATGAAATCGAAATCATTGCAGGCTTCAGTGGATATGGGATCCAGTATGGTCAGGATATTTATTTGCACAGTTACCTGGCCGCTATGCAAAGTGAAGTAATCATTAATCAGGTAAAAGCAGTACAACTTGAAATTAAATTCTATAATAAACTGGCATACCCGACACAAAAAGAGAACAGCACGGAAATAACTTATACATGGGAATCGAAAGATCTGCCTTCCCTGGATCAGCAAGCTGCCAGTGTTCCTGCGCTTGATCTTCCTTATGTCAGTTACGCTGTAAAAAAAGTAAATTGGGGACCCGGTAATGCGCAATATGTTGTCGGCGACAGCTGGTCATCAGTTCTGGACAAGTGGGCGAAGTATTATCTTTTATCATCAGTAGGAGCAGATCACAGGGATAGAAAGCTTGACGATTTTTTTGAAGCAAGATGGAAGGAAGATTCAGCGACAACTGCTTTCTCAAGAGTTAAAAGCGTTCACGACTGGTTCAACAAGCATATGAAAATTGTGGAGCTTCCCGAAAATGAAACTACACTTTCATTAATTTCATATGTCAACCAGGGTAAGGCAGATAACAATAACATGTTCAAAATTTATCACTACCTGTTATTTTGTACCAGCACCGATTATGAGTTTTGTATGGGTCGTGATTTTTATGATGGGCCGATCGATTTCCAATTTGTAGCATATCACCAGGTAAATTATATCCTGTTTGCCTTTAAGGATGAAGCAGGGAAAACGCATTATGTAACTCCTCCCGACGAGGATGAAAAATTTGAATTGGATGAAATTGATGGTGCTATTCAGGGAACGCGTTACATTTCCATTAACCTTGTCGATAAATCGCACACGGTCGGTAATCCGAAATTTCCTTTCAATGCGGCAGTCGATAATACACGAAGTCGTATGGCAAAAGCTGAGTTAAACCTCGAATCGGGCCGGGCTTCATTTAAGCTGGATGAGACGCTGCAGGGAGTTTATTCCACGAACAACAGGAATTATTATCTGAATAGTGAAGAGGACAGCACATTGCTGAAGGAGATTTCTACAGTAATGAAAGACAGGAATGAAAACGCGCATATCGATTCCATTTCCATTTCTTCATATGAAAATA
>JANWID010000319.1 GCA_025450095.1 Bacteroidia bacterium
AACACCACGCAGGAGTATGCAAGCATCATGAAAATAAATTTTAACCAGGGTTTAGATAACGACACTTCAATAAATAATCTTCCTGTAACCGCAGGATCACCCAGCTTTTTTCTTGCATTCCGTTTCCATCTCCTCAATGCAAGAAAGAATACCAGGAACACCGGAAGCAGTGCAAACAGATAAAGGTATTCAGGGTTGGCGATACGGAACATAGATCAGGGCAGGCTTCTTAAAAGAGTTAACCGTAATGTAATTTCAAGAATAAAAAATGCGGCGGCAAGTAAAACGTAGGGAAGATATTCCTCCGTATATCTGCGGAATTCGGTCACTTCCACCTTTGTTTTTTCCATTTTATCTATTTCACCGTAAATTTCCTTCAGCTTGTTGTTATTCGTGGCCCGGAAATACTTTCCATCGGTTGCCGATGAAATTTCCTGCATGATCCCTTCATCGATTTCAACCGGTACATTCTGGTACTGGATGCCAAAGGGAGTCTGGAAGGGGTAGGGTGCCGTTCCATTCTTACCAACGCCTATTGTATATACGCGGATACCGAATGTTTTGGCAATTTCGCCAGCTGTAACAGGCGATACTTGTCCTTTGTTGTTGACTCCGTCTGTGAGCAGAATGATGACCTTGCTTTTTGCCTTACTGTCCTTGATTCGGGCGATTGCTGTTGCCAATCCTTCACCAATTGCAGTACCGTCTTCCAATACACCACTTTTGATTTCATCCATAAGATTCAGCAACACGGCATGATCGCTGGTAATCGGACATTGTGTAAAACTCTCACCGCTGAAAATGACCATCCCGATCAGATCTGTAGGCCGTTCTTTTATAAAATCTGCCGCTACTCTTTTTGCAGCTTCAATTCTGTTAGGACGTAAGTCTTCGGCAAGCATGCTGGTTGAAACATCCATAGCCAGTACAATTGCAATCCCTTCGCTGGTGACATTGGATCCGCTTGAAGAAGATCGCGGACGTGCAAGAGCAACAATGATTGCTGAAACAGCCAGGAAGCGCAGAAAAACAGGCAACCATCCAAAGCGTTGACGGATGGACGGCCTATAGTTCCTGAATGATAATAAGTCTGGTACCTGTATATCGGTTCTTCTTTTTGTACGGATCTTCCAGTGAACAAGTATCATTGCCGGAATTAAAAAGAACAGATATAAAAACTCCGGGTTGGCAAATTCTATTCCCTGCATCATGCTGTTACCTCCTTTAACTCGGCAGCCTGCTTGTTGGCTTTAACAAATTCAATTGCTTCCCGCATTGCCTGTTCGTTTTCGTGTAAAACGGGAACTACTTTGGCAAATTTTACCAGATCCGCAAGTTCCAGCATATTTTTCAACTGTTGCCGGATCTCGGGTGATTGCGAGGAAATGATGTTCAATCTCAGAATCTCATCCGTTGTCATTTCCATTGCCATTACCGACCACCGGTTTTCAATAAAGGTCCTGGTGATGTCCGACAATCCTGTAAAATACGATTTGTATTTTCCTTGCTGCCAGAGTTTAGCAGCTTCGAGTTCCTGGAGTGCCTGCAGGGCAATTTGGTCAGCAGGTCGCCATGGTTCCCTGATAATTTCCGGCTTTTTCTCCTTCCTGAATTTTTTAATAAAATAATAAACCAGTAAAATCACTAAAGCAATAAGAACAACAGCGATGAAGTAAGGCACCAGGTCCATCCATGAAAAAGGAATGATAACCTGGCCTTTAATATCTTTAATAGCCCGTGTGGTGTCAACAGGAATAGTCTGCACGGTAATCAGTATAGGTTTGGTCTCGGCCTTTTGAAACGCAGTGTCACCCTGTACCCGGTAAAGAAATTCAAAAGGGGGAATTACATGAAAACCGGAATCAAATGATGTAAATTTAAAATGCTGACTGCGTGTTATTGATTTTTCATTCTTGTTAAAAGTTGTATCGATCGGCGAGCTTTTCACTTTTTCGAACAATGAAAAAGTATCCGCTATGGCAGGAAATTCAACCCGCAAATTCTCAGGGTATGTCACCCTTAAGCTTAAAGTAAATTGGTCGCCAATCAGGATGGATGAAGAATCCACTTCTGCAACAGCCTGGATTTGCTGCGCTGAAGCGGGAATTGCAAAAATCAGCAGCACCAGGAGGCAAACAAAATGCTGCCGCAGATATTGAATAAAATGTACTGAATGTTTCATTAATGCCGTTTCTCCCGTTTCTTAAACAGGTTGATCAATGGTTGCACATAATTCTGATCGGTTGCGATCTTTGCCTGATCAACACCGCTTCTTGCAAATATGGTATCCAGCTCTTTTTGTTGCATTAACCAGTTCCTGTTATACTGTTCCCTTACCGAACGAAGTGAACTATCGACCCACAGCAATTTACCAGATTCCGCATCATGCAATCGGATCAAACCCAGGTCAGGTAACTGGGCTTCATAACGGTCGTGAATACGTATAGCCACCAGGTCGTGTTTGCGGGCCGCGATTTTCAGGGCATTATTGAAACCACTGCCGAGAAAATCGGAAATCAGGAATGCGATGCTTCTTTTCTTGATAGAATTGTTGAAATATCGCAGGGCAAGTCCGATGTCAGTTCCCTTTCCCTCCGGTTGAAAATCGATCAGCTCACGGATAATATACAGGATATGGGATTTCCCCTTTTTAGGTGGAATGAACTTCTCGATCCGGTCGGTGAAAAAAATAACACCAATTTTATCATTATTCTGGATGGCACTGAAAGATAGCACTGCGCATAATTCGGTGATCATTTCCCGTTTAAACTGCTTCCTCGTACCAAAATCACCCGATGCGCTGATATCCACCAGCAACATGACCGTTAGCTCGCGTTCTTCTTCAAATATCTTAACGTAAGGATGATTAAACCGTGCTGTAACATTCCAGTCGATGCTCCTGATATCATCTCCGGGGATGTATTCACGCACTTCACTGAATGCCATTCCGCGCCCTTTAAAAGCACTGTGGTATTCCCCCGAAAATATCTGGTTCGATAACCCGCGGGTTTTTATTTCGATTTTTCTGACTTTCTTTAAAAGCTCGGTTGTTTCCATTTACTCTTAAAATTATAGAGCAACTTTTTTGAAACCGGGTTTACCGGTAATCTGAGAAGGTTTAACGGATCAGGGTACTTCAACAACGTTCAACACTTCATTGATCACCTCATCGGTATTGATATTTTCGGCTTCTGCTTCGTAGGTAAGTCCTATACGGTGCCGTAAAATATCATGGCAAACAGCCCGTACATCTTCCGGAATCACATAACCTCTGCGCCTGATAAACGCATAAGCCTTTGATGCCAGCGCCAGGTTAATGCTGGCCCTGGGAGAAGCTCCATAGCTGATGAGCTGTTGCAGCTTGGCAAGATTATTATCAGTAGGGAAACGTGTGGCGAAAACAATATCCAGTATATACTTTTCAATTTTCTCATCCATATACACTTCCCTGACCACCTTTCGGGCCTTTAAAATTTCATTCGTTGATACAACCGGATTTATCTGAAGTGGTTCGGGACTCATATTCTGCCGGATAATCATCCGTTCCTCATCCTTGTTCGGATAACCAATCACAATCTTTAGCATGAAGCGATCCAGCTGTGCTTCCGGCAATGGATACGTTCCTTCCTGCTCAATCGGATTTTGAGTAGCAAGAACTAAAAATGGCTCTTCCAGCCTGAATGATTCTTCTCCAATGGTAACCTGTCGTTCCTGCATGGCTTCCAGTAACGCACTCTGCACTTTTGCAGGAGCCCGGTTAATCTCATCAGCCAGGATAAAATTTGAAAAAATGGGACCCCGCCTTACTGTAAACTCTTCCTTTTTCTGGTTATAAATCATGGTACCGACAAGATCAGCTGGCAATAGATCCGGGGTAAACTGAATCCTGCTGAATTTAGAATGGATAGCGGAAGCAAGAGATTTGATAGCCAGTGTTTTTGCAAGCCCAGGCACACCTTCCAAAAGCAAGTGGCCATTGGAAAGCAAGCCGATCAGCAAACGTTCCACCATATATTTCTGGCCAATAATTACTTTCCCGATTTCCAGGTTCAAAAGTTCTGTAAATGAACTTTCCTGTTGGATTTTTTCATTGATTTCCCTAATGTCGGTCATAATAGTTTTTTTAAACGGGCTCAATATTAGCCCGGCAAATATGAAATTTTTATGAAGTTACAAGCCGGTAAATTGCCGGAAATACAGATGAAAATCACCGCAATTCCGGATAAAATATTATCCCTTGAAATAGGACGGGGTGCAAAGATAACTTTTTCCCGCTCATTTTGGGTTTTCCCTAAATTTGCATGCACTAAATCAAAATATGATGCCCCGCTATTTCCTGCATTTATCATTCAAAGGAACCGAATACGCAGGATGGCAGATCCAGGAAAATGCAATTTCAATTCAAGAGAAAATGAATACTGCATTATCCATGCTTAACGGCAGTGCAATTCAAACTGTCGGATGCGGGAGAACAGATACCGGTGTTCATGCAAAACAGTTTTATCTTCATTTTGACACAACTCAGGAAATTTCAGATACAGTAAAATTTTTATACCAACTCAATTCCATTTTGCCTTTTGACATTGCAGTCCATGATATCATTCCCGTAGCGGATCACCGGCATGCGCGGTACGATGCTACGGAACGGATATACGAGTATTTCCTTATCAATATTAAAGATCCGTTTTTAAATGGCTATACCTACTTCACACACCCGGAACCCGATATAGATCTGATGAACAAGGCTTGCAACCATCTTTTAAAACAGGGAGATTTCAGTTCGTTTAGTAAATCCAATACCCAGGTAAAAACGAATATTTGCCATGTCACAAAAGCTTCCTGGGAAAGAAGAAAAGAATTGTTGGTTTTTACAATTGCAGCCGACAGGTTTCTCAGGGGCATGGTCAGGGCGGTAGTGGGAACATTGCTCGAAACAGGTTTTGGCAGAATACCACCCGATAAAATAGTTGATATATTGGCATCACGCGATAGGAGAGAAGCTGGTATGAGTGTGCCTGCTTCGGGATTATACCTGTCTGCAATAAAATACCCGTTCCTTGATCCGGTATCGATAAATCCTTTCCCCGCATGAGCAGCGTTACCGGAAAGGCCTACGATTTTCCTGTTTTAAGACGGGTTTTTGAATTTGTAAAGCCTTATAAAAATATCTTTCGTACAGCAGTGACATTAACATTGTTACTTGCTGTATTAGGTCCTGTACGTCCCTGGTTAACTCAGTTAACGCTCGACCGGTTTATTGAAAATAATGATATAGCCGGTTTAATCAATATGACTATTCTGATGGTCGTTGTGCTGATGATTCAGTCATTGGTTCAGTTTTATCACAACCACCAGACAAACCTCCTCGGACAATATGTAATACGGGATATGCGAGTTAAGCTTCATCGTCACATCCTTGGATTTCCTATTAATTATTTTGATAAAACCCCGATTGGTACTCCGGTAACGCGGATTGTCTCCGATATGGAAACTATTGCAGATATTTTTTCAGATGGTTTGATTGTTATCATTGGTGATATTCTCCAGTTGGCAGCTATTATAAGCTACATGTTTTATATGGACTGGCAACTTACACTGGTTGGTTTAAGTACCATTCCATTATTGCTGATAGCAACTAATGTTTTCAAAAACAAAATCAAAAAAACCTTTAACGATGTGCGTACACAGGTAGCATCCCTGAATATTTTTGTTCAGGAGCATCTTACCGGGATGCGAGTGGTCCAGGTTTTTAACCGGGAAGAAAAGGAATTCGAAGCTTTTCGAGAGATCAATCAGAAGCATCGTGCTGCCAATGTGAAATCCGTATGGTACTACAGTATTTTTTTTCCGGTTGTTGAAATTCTCTCGGCAATTTCCATCGGGCTGATTGTTTGGTGGGGAGCAAGGGATGTGATCCAGGAAATGACCAGCTTCGGAACACTGGTGGCATTCATCATGTACATCAACCTGCTCTTCCGACCCATACGGGAGCTGGCAGATAAATTTAATACGCTTCAGATGGGCATGGTGAGCTCGGAACGTATCTTCAGGGTATTTGATACTCCCTCAGGTCAGGAAGAGCAGGGTACCTTTGATGCAGCTCATATTGCAGGTGAAATTGAATTCAGGAACGTTTGGTTTGCATACAATGATGAAGACTGGGTACTTAAGAATATCAGTTTTAAAGTTCATAGGGGGGAAAGTATCGCATTTGTTGGAGCTACGGGTTCAGGCAAAACAACCATCATTAACCTGATCAACCGATTTTATGATGTCAGCAGGGGCGACATACTGATTGACGGACGTCCTATCAGAGAGTATAATATTGCATCTCTCCGTGAAAAGATTGCTGTTGTTTTGCAGGATGTTTTTCTTTTTTCCGACACCGTCCGGAATAATATTTCACTCGGAGCACTTTCGTGCGACGATGCGAGGTTAAGGGAAGCTGCAGAAAAAACCGGGGCGTGGAGTTTTCTCAGCAGGTTGCCGGGGATATTTGACTACAGAGTGGGTGAAAGAGGCGGATTGCTTTCAACAGGACAACGTCAGCTATTGGCATTCATGCGTGCCTATGTTGTGAATCCATCCATACTGATCCTTGATGAAGCCACATCATCTATTGATTCAGAAAGTGAAGCCCTGATTACGCAGGCTACCAAAGCTGTTACACAGCAGCGTACTTCGGTTGTAATTGCTCACCGACTGGCTACTATTCAGAATGCTTCCCGCATTATTGTCCTGGATCATGGAGAGATCAAGGAAACCGGAACTCATGAGGAACTTTTGAAAAATGAAGCCTGGTATTTTCAGTTATACCAGATCCAGTTTAAGGAAAAGAGTGAAACAACGGCCTGAAGTTTGACTCAGACCATTTTTCGTTCGGGAACAATTATTTTTTATTTTTAGGTGGTTAAACAAAGTTTTAATTATTTTACTGGATCAACAAATCAGTTTTACCACTAAAAAACTACGCATATGGGCTTTGTAAAGGAATTTAAAGAATTTGCCATGAGAGGCAATCTCGTTGATGTTGCTGTTGCATTCGTTATGGGAGCAGCCTTTGGAAAGATAATTTCATCGTTTGTTGATGGAATTATTATGCCCATGGTTGGTATGCTGACAGGGGGTATTGATTTCAGTGATCAGAAATTTGTTTTAAAGCAGGCAATTCCTGAAATTAAAAATGCCGATGGAACAATTATTCCTGCAATTGCTGAAGTGTCCCTTAAATATGGAATGTTTATAACCACTATCATAGATTTTATTTTCGTAGCCCTGGCTGTATTCATGGTGATTAAAGCGATTAATACAATGAAAAAGGCCGAGCCGGCACCACCACCTGCGGAACCGACTTATCAGGAACAGTTGTTGAAGGAAATCAGGGACCTTTTAAAATCGAAATAAAATGTTCCGTTGTGAATACTTCCTCAATGAAGTTATACGAAAGCTCTGAAAAACTAAATATACCATTTTTATGAAACGAATTATAATTATTATTTATACCCTTCTACCGTTCTGTACTGCAATGGCACAGGATACCATTCCTGTACAGGACACGATCTGGAAAAAAGGCGGATTGGTAAGTCTCAATTTTACCCAGGTCAGTCTCAGTAACTGGTCTGCAGGAGGTGAAAGTTCGCTCTCCGGAATGGCGATCTTCAATTATTTTGCTAACTATAAAAAAGGTAAAAATACCTGGGATAACAACATTGATCTTGCCTATGGCCTGACCCAAACGGGGAATGATGATCCGATCAAAAGTGAAGACAAAATTGACCTCGCAACAAAATATGGTCACCATGCATTTAAAGATTGGTTTTATTCAGCAATGCTTGGATTTAAATCACAGTTCAGTAAAGGATATAATTATCCGAATGACTCGGTAACTGTATCCGATTTTTTAGCACCGGCGTATATAACCCTGGCGTTAGGTATGGATTATAAACCGGTTGATTATTTCAGTGTGTTGATTGCCCCAATTACCGGTAGAATAATTATTGTCGAAAACCAGGACCTGGCCGATTTCGGAGCCTTTGGTGTGGAACCTGCGGAATATGATACAGCCGGTGTTAAAATTAAAGACGGCGAAAATATACGATATGAATTCGGTGCCCTGTTGAAGGCGGTTTTCAATAAAGACATCATGGAAAATGTAAACTTTCAGACAAAGCTTGAACTTTTTTCCAATTACCTGGAAGACCCGCAGAATGTAGATGTGAACTGGGAAATGCTTTTTGCAATGAGAGTTAACAAATATATCACCGCCAGCCTTTCAACTCAATTGATTTATGATGATAATACTCTAATCACAATCGATGAAAATGACGATGGTGTAATTGAAGGTGTCGGACCCCGGACCCAGTTTAAAGAAGTTCTAGGGGTGGGACTGGCCTATAAATTTCATTGATACAACTGAAAAATTCATTCACAGGTAATCAAGAAATCCGAATCGTTTTCGTTTCCGGAGATAATTCAGTTCCTTTTCATGATCGTAAGCTTCCTGCTCAAAAATAATATTCCGGTATGCAGCCTGGTGATCAAAAGTACTGATGAGCTGGTAAAGATAATTAACCAGGTAAACCAGGTAAAATGGTACAATTAGTAACTCCAGCTGTTGCTGAAGGTGAATGCGTTCGTGATTGATAAGAATTGGATCTTGCAGGCCCTTTTTATCCCGTAATAGCACAAAAGGGAAAAGTGCCATACCTTTTACATTCAGAAAAGGAACTGTGATTACAATCATTTTATGACTGGTCTTTCCGCGAACGGAAAGCACCATCAAAGGCATCTTTTAAATCCTTTGCCAATTCCTCGGTACGTTCCCGCACTTCACTTCCTATTTCTTCCACCTTCCCCCGTATGCTTTCCTCCAGGCTTTGGCCGGCAGCGATTTTATCGAGTTGCGGATGCACAACCTTAGGAAGGCGATCTTTCATATAGGTTAATACTGTTTCGATGGCTACGGATGCCTGTTCTGCTGAAATGCCCGCTTTTTCTTTGACTAAGTTCTTCAGTTCTTCCATTTTATTACTTTCCTTAATGCTACTTTTAATTAATATTATCCGGAATTTAAAGGTAAACAGAATTGCACTGCGAATGTTAAATAAAGTTAAAAATAATGATGATGCGGGCCTATGTATTATTAATGATGATACCGGTTTCAACATTTGCCGCATGCCGGCAACAACAACCGGACGCACAGGATTTATCAAATAAAGCGATTTCAATGGAAGAAAAAATTAATACCGGTAACAGGGATACAGCAACATTCGCAAATGGGTGTTTCTGGTGTACCGAAGCAATTTTCGAATCATTAAACGGGGTTGTTTCCGTGGAGTCAGGTTATACAGGAGGTATTGTTGAAAATCCAGACTACAAACAAGTGTGCACCGGACAGACCGGTCACGCGGAAGCTGTTCAAATAATATTTGACCCTGCTGTGATCTCATATGAAGAATTACTGGAAGCTTTCTGGGCAAGTCACGATCCAACAACTTTAAACCGCCAGGGAAATGATTATGGAACCCAATACCGTTCCGCGATTTTTTATCATAATGAAGCGCAACGTACCAGTGCAACTTCATTGAAAAAAGAACTTAACGAAAAAAAGGTATTTCCGGATCCCATAGTAACTGAAATTGCGCCCGCATCCCGATTCTATAAAGCTGAAAATTATCATCAGCAATATTTTGAACTGAATGGAAATGAGCCTTACTGTACTTTTGTGATAAAGCCCAAGCTTGATAAGTTCAAAAAGGTATTTCACGATAAGCTGAAAAAATAATTTCAGGTATTCGTTTCCACAAAAAAAACAGGCTGCTCCCGAGGGAACAGCCTGCCTTTTCAGGTTGAATCAGTTTTTATTCTACAGTAACTTTTATCACCGAAATATCTCCCGACATATCTTTCAGGTAAAGCATGTAAAGTCCTGGAAGTGCTTGTCCGAGATCCAGCATATGTTTGTTGGAACCCGATACTGCCATAATATCTTCGTTTAATATATTCCGTCCGGTCATATCAGTAATGGTAAGGTTGTATTTTCCACCCATGATACTGTTGAATTCCACATTGAGTAATCCTGTGGTTGGGTTCGGATATACTTTGGTTTCCATCTTTCCATTGTCAGCAATACGACAATTCTGGCTTAAGCTGAATAGAGGTGAAACTCCGCAGGCGTTAACAGCTTCCACGGTGAAGCTTGCACCCGATACATCCCAGATCACATAGAAGTTGCTGCAGTTTCCATTTGTACAGCTTTCGTAAATCGCTCCGGTAGTAGTCCAGTTGTAACTGTCGGCTCCGGTTGCTGATGCAATGTACGTTTCATCACTTCCCGCACAGATCGTTCCCGGTGTTACAGTAGGTGCACCTGGCTTGCCATTTACAGTAATGCTAGAAGTAGCGCTACCGCAATTGTAGAAGGCTTCTACTGTGATTGTATGCGATCCTGGTGTACTTGGGAAGATCAGCTGAACTGAGTTGGAACCGTTCGGACTTGCAAAGCTTACTCCTGAAGGTAATATCCAGTTATAGGAATTCGCATCATTGGTCCCGAGTGCATAGTTCACAGTAGCACCACAGATACCTGTTAATGCTCCCAGGATCGGTCCTGGAATTCCTGGAGTTCCTGAAGTCACACTAAAGCAGGAAGCCGTGCTAATTCCGCATCCTGACACCGCCTGAACACATACGTTACCGCTGAATGGTCCGGCAGGGAATTGTACAGTTCCTGTAGTAGTATTTCCTCCAGTTATTGCACCTGCAATATTGGTAGACCACGTATAGGAAGTAGCTCCCGGTACAGGTAAAATGGAATAAGATTCGAATGCAGCCTGGCAAGGTTTGTCATTACCTGAAACAGCACCAGGTGCCGAAGTATTATTCGCCACAGTCAGGCAGGTTTGTGGCCCAGCCAGACCAAAA
>JANWID010000320.1 GCA_025450095.1 Bacteroidia bacterium
AATTCTACAAAATGCATTTCATAATATTTTCGTTTTCGCTTGATGCGATTCCTCGCTACGCCCTGAAGTTGACCTTCGGTCACTTCAAGGCTTCACTCGGAATGACGGTGCATTATGGAGAAGGGGCGGGCGGGGGATGCTGATAGTGTGAATTATTTCAATGGTGTTGACGTTGCCGCATCCCACGCCCGCTTGTAACCGCATTATGCAGTCATCCTGAGCGGAGCGAAGGATCGCATCATGCATTCGGAATGCCGAAAGGAATCGCATCTTGTTTGCAAATGAAATCCAGAAATAATTTACAATTATTTTCAACAATTTTTGATGGTTTTATAATTATCTGTATATTAGGGTCACCAACTATTTTTGGGTTCTTACTAAAATGAAAAACAACAACCATAACCACTATGAAGAAGATTTTTACTCTCCTGCTTTCTATTGCAACAACACAACTCACCGCGCAAGGATTTCATCGCACTTTTGGCAGCCTGGGTGCTGGAATTGAAGTCGCAAATTGTATAATTCAGACAAGTGATGGCGGCTTTGTTATGGCTGGCAGCACATCGGGCTATGGTGCCGGTAGCAACGATGTGTATATTGTGAAAACCGATGCCAACGGACATATGGTCTGGCAGCAGGTTATTGGCGGAAGTGGAAACGATGATGCAACTGGCATTGTCGAACATTCTTCCGGAGCAATATATGTATCGGGATCAACTACCAGTTATGGAGCGGGACTATCTGACATCTACCTGGTAAAGCTTAACAGTTCCGGTGATGTGGAATGGACCAATACATACGGCGGAGCACAGAATGAATTCGGAAAGGGAATTGTGATAACAACCTCTGGTGACCTGGTGATTGGCGGTTATACAAATGGTTCGGGTGCGGGAGGTACTGATGCTTATCTCATTAATTATGAATTCAAAAAGCAATAATTGCAGATCAGATTCTGATTGAATAATCCATACGGAGACAGTCTGTGGAAGAATATACAGTCTTATTAAAGATCCGGATGATTTTATACTCTTTTCAAGTTATCTCTCAGTTGCTTAATTTGTATCAGGATTAAACGAAATTTTCATGAACAACAATTATGAACAAATAACAGTAAGCATCAAGGTGTAAAACCCCGTAAACATACCCGTATTTTTACCGGGGTACTTCTTACTGGGAGAGGAATATCGAAAAGCGCTCGATCAGCAAACTGGTTAAAGAAATCGCACCGCGCTGTCCTTCAGTCGGCGGATGAAAACCCGTGCAAAGGATTAAGAGAATCCCTGCTTACTTGTAACTAGGTGCGATCCGATTTAAACTACAAGAAAACTTAAACGTTTATTTTCAATCCGGTTCACGCTTTTTTCCTAATTGCATATTATTTTTACACCAGCAATTCAATTTTTCATTTCTGTTTTTTATGTTCAGAAATTATTTTATTGGTTTTACCTGGTTTTTATTGCCGGTGATCTGTAGTGCCGGAAACCTGGTTCCCTTCAGTGCAAGTCCGGGAGTGCATGCTGTTTACCGTGGTATCTGGTCTGTGTTCGATAATCCTGCAGGTTGTTCGCAGCAAACATCATTTACAGCAGGAAGTGCATATCATTCCGCGTTTTTATTAAATGAGATGGCGGAACAGTCATTTGCGCTTTTGCTTCCTATTAATAAAATCGGCGTGACCGGACTTGGTTACCAGCAGTTCGGTTATTCGCTGTATAAGGAACAACGTGTGTGTATACTTTTTTCGCGATCGTTTGGAACACAGGTAGAGGCAGGAGTAAGGCTGGATTATTTATCGACAAGGTTTGGAAATGATTATGGGCATAGTAACGCAATTACCGGCTCCGCAGGAATTTTATTTCGTATCACAGAGCCTATACGCGTTGGAGTAAGTGTATTTAATCCGCAACGTGCTATGTTTTCAAAAGAAAGCGATGCGCGTTATCCTGCTGTTATGGATGCCGGTATCAGCTGGACTTTCCGGGGCGGAGCAGAGCTGGCATTTGGAATGAACAAGAGCAGTGAAATGAAAGAAATATTTACTGCGGGATTACGTTACCCGGTTTCAAAAAAGTTTTTGTTGCATGCTTCTCTTTCGGGAGGAAGTGATCGTATTTTGTTCGGTTATTCATTTCGCTTTTCAGTTTTTGAAATCGGGATGGCTTCCGGGTATCATTACTCACTGGGGTTTTCTCCGCGTTTGCTATTAACCTATCAGAAAAAATAGCGTGCGCTTTTTTATATTTTTCATACCGTTTTTCATTGTTGGTCCATGGTGTATGTCGCAGGAAGATACCCAGACAATACTGAACCTGGAACAAAAGCTGGAACAACAGACCAGTGCCATGGATGAAGCAAGTGATCTTTCAGAACTAGTTGATGGTACTGCAGAACTATTAGAGCATCCTTTACAGTTGAACCGGGCTAATACAGATGAATTACGGGCGTCTGGTTTGTTTAGTGAATCGCAAATCATTGCACTGATACTGCATCGTGAAAAATTCGGCGATTATATAACCATCCAGGAATTGCAGGTTATTGATGAATTTTCTGAAAATTTTATTCGCCAGTTAACCCCATACGTAACAACAGGCAAGTCCATTGATGCTCCGAATGCATCATTGGGTAGGATGCTGAAAGATGGCAGTCATCAGATGATTTGTCGGTGGATGAAAGTGGTGGAAGATAAGCGTGGATACAATTCAGTTCAGGGTCCGCCGATGTATCAAGGAAACAACTCCGCGTTATATGTTCGTTATGGATTTAAATTTATGAAAAAACTGGGCTGGGGATTTACCGCAGAAAAAGATGCCGGTGAACAATTTTTTAATGGAACACAGAAACAGGGCTTCGATTATTATTCATTTCACTTTGTATTGAGAGATGTTGGTATTTTTAAAACGATTGTAGTAGGTGATTTTCAGCTCGAATACGGCCAGGGACTGACTCTTTGCACCGGGCTTGCAGGAGGCAAACCTTCCGATCCCGTTACTGCTTGTAGAGCCTTACAAGGAATCCGTCCATACACATCTTCCAACGAAGTATTTTTTAAACGGGGAGCAGCAGTTTCGCTAAAACGAAGACAATTGTCATTGGATTTGTTTGCTTCTAAACGTAACCTGGATGGCAATACGGAAGTGGATTCGCTGAGCGGCGCCAATTCATTTACTTCAATACAGGAATCAGGATTGCATCGTACGCAAAGTGAAATTGCGGATAAACATTCTGTATCTGAAATTCTTTACGGAAGTCATATAGGATATGCAATTAAAAATTTACGATGTGGTATTACGGGGGTACAGGTACGATTCGACAAACCACTGATAAAGGAAATTCAGCCTTACAATACTTTTGAGTTCAGAGGTCAATCGCTGTTGAACCTGGGAATTGATTATGCACTCCAGGTTCGTAACTTCAGTTTTTTTGGTGAAATCGCCCGATCACAAAATGGAAGTTTCGCAAATTTGCATGGAGTAACTGCATCAGTAGATCCTAAACTCGGATTCTCAGTTGTCTACCGTGATTACCCGCGAACTTACCAGTCACTTTATAGTGGTGGCATGCGGGAGGGAGGCAATAACTTTAATGAAAGGGGAATTTATGCGGGTTTCAATTTTAAACCTATTCGTGAGATTGTATTTATCGTCAACATGGATCGTTTCAGTTTTCCGTGGTTGCGTTATCAGGCCGATACACCATCGGAGGGTTATGAATTCAATACACAGGTAAGCTATCTTCCCAACCGGAAAACGGAATTGTATGTACGTTACAGGCAGTCAGTCAAAGAAGAAAATACTATGAAGGAAGATATTTATATGAAATACCTTGTTCCGGTTCTTCAAAGGAATATTCGTTTTCATGTATCGTCAAAAATTTCCAAAACCGTCACCTTACGAACAAGAGTAGAGTTGGTTTCTTACAATAAAGATTTCAATACCGAAAAAGGAATGGTGATCTTCCAGGATTTTATTTATCATCCCATGGCTAGCCCAATATCATTTAATTTCCGTTACGGAATGTTTGATACCGGTGGATATAACAGTCGGCTTTATGCTTATGAAAATGATGTGTTATATGGTTATTCAATCCCGGCGTATTATAACAAAGGATCACGAATATGTGTAAATGTTCATTATCGTGTTACGCGAAATATTGATTTCTGGATCCGGTATGCTGCTACGTTTTATAATGATATCGATGTTATCGGCAGTAGCTATGAGGAAATTGAAGGAACCACAAGGTCGGATGTGAAGTGTCAGGTTAGATGGGAGTTTTGAAGGGAATTAAAAATTAGGAATTAAAAATTAAAAATTGGAGGATTGAAGTTAGTAGGCAGTAAGCAGTCAGCAGCCAACAGTCGGCAGTTGGTAGCCAGGCACAGCCAGTAAAAAAGTAAACAGTAAGTAGGTAGTGCGCAGTTTGCAGACTTAATGTAGGGACAGCATGCTGCTGTCCGAACTATTGAACAATCAGCCTGCGTGCCTTATGATTTTTGTAAAGTTATAGATAAGATAAAATATTATGGTATTTAAAATTAAACAAACTTGAATGGTTTTAAAAAATTGAGAAAACCAGAATTTCTCTGTGCAACTCCGTGTCTCCGTGCCTCAGTGTTAATTAAACCCGATCCGACCAACCCGATAATAAAAACTTCAATTAAGGTATCTCGAACATGCTTCCGCAACCCGTTCACCATCCATGGCAGCAGATACAATTCCCCCTGCATAACCTGCACCTTCACCGCAGGGAAAAAGACCGTTAACTCCTGGATGCATCAATGTGTCTTTATCGCGAGGAATGCGAACAGGAGATGAAGTCCTTGATTCCGTTGCAACCAATACCGCTTCATTGGTCGCGTACCCTTTCATTTTTTTTCCGAATTGAATTAACCCCTGCTGCAGCGCAATGCTAATGGAAGCGGGAAGTACTTCATTCAAATTTACCGGGAGAATACCGGGATGATAAGAGCAGGAGGGAAGCACAGAAGAAATTTTACCATTAATGAAATCCATCATGCGTTGGGCCGGTGCTGCCAGTGAACTGCCACCAGCTATAAACGCATTTCTTTCCACGGACTGCTGAAATTTTAGTGCACGAAGATTTCCCGAGTTTTCAAATGGTTTAAAATCGCTTTCATCCGTACTTACCACGATCCCGGAATTGGCGAATGGGTTGTTTCGTTTGGAAGGTGACCATCCATTTACCACAACTTCACCAGGGGAAGTCGCCGCCGGAGCGATAATGCCACCGGGACACATGCAAAAAGAATATACACCACGACCGTTAGCCTGTGTGGAATGCGAGTAAGGTGCAGGTGGAAGAAGAGGACTGCGTACGGTACAATGATATTGTGTAGAATCAATGAGCGACTGCGGATGCTCGATCCTTACTCCTAATGCAAATTGCTTTGATTCAATTTCCAGGTTTTCCCTTTCAAAATATTCATAAATATCCGCAGCAGAATGACCGGTTGCCAGGATAACTGATCTGCATAGAATTGTTATTACGTTATTAATTCCTGATGTAGATGTACAAACTATTCCCTGAATTTTTCCCTGGCTCTTTTGAAATCCACTGAAGCGGGTATTGAAATGCACTTCACCACCACAGGAGATAATTGCTTCTGTCATAGAAGAAATTATTGCAGGCAGTTTATTTGTTCCGATATGCGGATGTGAATCAATTGCAATATCACCCGAAGCTCCGAAGCTGATGAATGTATCCAATACCTGCCGGATATTTCCCCGTTTGTCGGAGCGTGTATATAACTTTCCATCACTATAAGTGCCTGCTCCACCTTCGCCAAAGCAATAATTTGAATCGGGATTGATAACCGAATTCCTGTTGAGTTGAGCAAGATCCCTTCTTCTTGCTTTCACATCCTTTCCACGTTCGATAATTACAGGACGGAAGCCAAGCTCAATGAGTCGAAGTGCGGCGAAAAGCCCGGCAGGGCCGCAGCCGATAATTACTACCGGTTCTGCAGTTGATACATTTTGAAATTTTCTTTCTGTGAGATTTTCAGTTACCGGAGTATCTCCAGTAAAAACATCAGCGAGTATCCTAATTACCGGATTCTTTCCCCGTGCATCAATAGATCTCCGACGCGGGATCACATGAGTGATTTCTGAAAGTGGAATGCCGGCACTACGCGCCGCCGCAGCCTTCAGCATTTGCCCGTCGGCCGCCGCTTCAGGTGGCAAAACGAGCTCGGTTTTTTTCAACATTTAAACTAAAGGATCAATAACTCTTCATAATAAATCATAATCAATCCATCATAATAGATCATAAAAATCATAATCAATCCATCATAATAGACCATAATAAATCATAATCAATCCATCATAATAGACCATAATAAATCATAATCAATCCATCATAATAGATCATAAAAAATCATAACAAATTTATTATTCAAATGTGAATGATACCAGGAACACCTTCGACTTCAGTGACTCAAGTGAAGTGGAAAATATTTTCGGATCTGCCACCAGCAGGTTGCTGAGTCCGTGGTACATTTTTATTTCAGGAGAAAATTTAAAACGTTCCATGTAACAATCGAATCCAAGCCCGATCTGGTAACCGTAATCGTTTTTCTTCAGCTTTACAAAATCTTTATCCTTGTTCTCGACTTTAGCCTGTGAGACCATGTCGATTGTATATTTAAATCCAGCCAGCACATATACGCGATAGTTATTCACACGTACGGATTTGAATTTCAGATCAAGCGGGAATTCCAGGAAAGTTGATTCAATTTCCTTAACTACTGTAGTAAGTTTTCCTGCATCATTAAAAGTGTATTCCAGGTTTCGTTGTGAAAATGCCAGGTCCGGTACAAAGCGAAGGTCGAAATGTTCGCCCATACGAAGGTTCGAGATTATACCCAGGTTGAAACCGGTTTGAGGATCGGATTCCACGACAAACAACGAATCAATGGAGTTGAATTCCGGGATGCGTTTTATTACGAAATCTGTACTGTTTACTCCCAGTAGAAATCCGAAATGAAGCCGCTGCCGGTCGTAGTTAGGAAGGTTTTGAACTTTCTTTCTCTGAGCATTTACTGAAGCACTTAAAGCAATGAAGATCAAAAGCAGGAATAGCGTTTTAAACGGCCATGTTAAGGCCTGCGACACACGTGCCCTGAGGGTTATATTATTTACGAATACCACTGTAAATGGAAGCGATGCCAAAGGTAAGCTGTTTTTGAATTGGTTGATCAAACCCTGACCTGCGCAGTCTTTCGAGGAAAGCCTCGCCATCGGGGAACGCCTTAACTGACTCAGGAAGATACGTATAAGCAGAGCTGTCGCTGGAAACCAGGCGTCCTATCAACGGTAACACATAACGAAAATAAAACCAGTATAATTGTTTGACCGGGAAACCCGCAGGATGTGAAAATTCCAGGACCACAAACCTGGATCCTGGCTTCAGAACCCGTTGTATTTCCTTCAATCCGCGATCGAGATCACCAAAATTCCGCACTCCAAAAGCGACCATAGCACCATCAAATGAGGTATCGGGGAAAGGCAGGTTTTCGGAATCTCCAAATAACAATTCAATTTTATCCTGAAGCCCCTTCGCAATAATCTTGTCACGGCCAATCTGAAGCATACCTTCAGAAATATCCACTCCCGTAATTTTCCCCGGATTTATGACAAGTGCAGTAATCGCAAATTCACCAGTACCGGTTGCAACATCCAGCAGTCGTGCAGGAGGATGATCTTTAAATTCAGCAATTGCCTTTTTTCTCCACCCGCGATCAATTCCCAGCGATAACAGGCGATTCAAAAAGTCATAACGGCGTGCAATTTTATCGAACATCACCGCTACTTCTTCTTTTTTGGAAGCACCAGTTATTCCGTAAGGTTTAACATTTTCAGGTTTGTTGTTTCCGGATTCGCTCATCTGAAAAAATAAAAATTGCCGGTTACCCGACCATAAAATGCGCATCCGGATAACGGTACGCGACAGACATCACTTTTTTGCTCAGTGCAAATCCAAGTGTCAGTGTCCCGATCCTTCCCACGAACATGGAAACAATAAGAATGTATTTTGATGAATCATTCATTCCGGCCGTAATGCCAGTGGAAAGTCCAACAGTTCCAAATGCTGATACTTCTTCAAATAACAAACGAAGAACATCTGTTTCCGGTTCCAGGATCGATAAAAAGAAAGTGGCTGTAAAGATGAACGACGCTGAGAAAATAAATATGGAGAATGCTTTATTCAATAGTTCCCAAGCAATGTTATGCCGGAATAATTCCAGGTTCCGCTTACCGCGAAGTGTAGCAATTGCTGAAACAAAGATGAGTGTAAACGTAGAAGTTTTAATACCACCTCCGGTAGAACCGGAAGATGCTCCAACTAACATCAAAAAAATCATCAGGATCAGGGTAGGAGTGGCAAGCACACTCATGTCGACGGAATTAAAACCGGCAGTACGGCAGGTTACTGACTGGAATACTGATGTTATAGCTGCTTCAAATGTTTTTTGCCCTGTCAACACACTTTCTTTTTCGATGACGTAAAACAATACCGCACCAAAAACGATCAGGATTAAAGAACTGTATAAAGAGATCTGTGAGCTAAGATGAAATTTTTTCCATGGCAATCGCATCCGTTCCCGCATAGCCTGGATGCCGAATATGTCGCGTATTGTAGAAAAGCCGAGACTTCCAAAGAATATTAATCCTGCAATGGAAAGATGCAGGATATACGAATGTCTTAAAACCGGCTCATACATGTTATTGGTGAACAATGAAAATCCGGCATTATTAAAGGCTGAAACTGCATGGAAAATCGAATAGTAAATTTTCTGCAACAATGATGTAAATTGTATCGATGGATCCCAGAGAGAAAATATTACGATGGCTCCGATCCCTTCAATGAGAAATGATAACAGGATAATTTGTCGTAAAAGTGTTTTCGCATCAAACAGCGAACCCGAGCTGAAGAAATCCTGCATCATGGAGTGATGCTTGATCCCGGTACCTTTCGAATAAAGACTTGCAAAAAATGTCGCAAACGAAATAATGTTCAGTCCACCAAGCTGGATTAACACCAGGATCACCATCTGGCCTTTGAGTGTAAAAAAGGTACCGGTATCAACTACTGTGAGTCCTGTTACACAACTTGCGCTGGTGGCTGTAAATAGTGCTATCATCCATTCGGCACCATGGTGATCGGTTGACATTTCCGGAAGCATAAGCAGGAATGTTCCCCCGAGAATCAGCACGATAAACGAAAGAATAAACATGGTTCCCGCCTGCAGGTTGATAAGATCGAGCAGTGTGCTGGCTTTTGCAAGATCAATTACCAATAATACCAGGAGAATGAACTGAAGAATTAAATGGTAAATGAAAAGGTACTGTCCGTATCCCATAACATTCAGGAGACTTCTGACTAATGGAGCCCCGAATAATAATGTGCTGAGCGCTTCAATTGTCAGCAGGATGACCAGTGAAAGTTCCAGCCACGTGGTCCGGAGAAATTTTTGCGGTTCGAAAGTGTAAAGGAACCGTACAAGATAATTGACAATATAAAACGCAAACAAAAACTTCATGAAGAAGATTTCGATGTTTCTCGTTTCGTCGTTTTGCGGAAATCCAATAATATAAATAAGCAAGCCGACCGCCATCATGGCGACAAGCGAGCTCTGGATCCGAAAGATCAGGAGCACTGCTTCTTTGCTCGCGAAAATTTTAAGATTTACCTTCTCCCGGAAGGATTCTATCGACATGCATTCAACGATTAACTGTTTCGGGAATGATGTTGGTTTTTTCAGCTTCTTCCAACAGCTTCATTTTGTCGATGGGTACCACACCTACCATTTCACAAACAAGTCCTCCGGCGAGGTTCGCCAACCCGGCAATGGTAGGTAAGGGAAGCTTCAGTGCCAGGCATAATGCAGCAACACTGATCACGGTATCTCCTGCACCGGAAACATCTGAAATATTCCGGACATGGGCGGGCAACAGGAATGCTTCTTCCTTCGAAGCGATAAACACGCCCGCTTCAGAAAGTGTAACAAGCACCATGGTGACATTTTTATCCAGCAATGGTGCAACTGCCTGTTTCAGTACCGGAATATCGATCTTATCAAAAGAAATATTTAATCCCGATTTCAATTCATGAAGGTTCGGTTTGAAAAGTGTGACTCCATTATATGCATTAAAATTTTTTTTCTTGGGATCCACTGCTGATGGAATTCCTTTATTCCCTGCTGCACGAACTAGTTTTTCAATGACGGGTTGTGAAAGAACACCTTTATCATAATCTTCAAAAATGATCACATCCGGTTTTTCTTCATCCATCAGCTTGGTGCAATGACGGATAAATTTTTCAGCAGCAGCATCGCTGAGTTCTTCAATAGTTTCATCATCCACACGAAGCAATTGGTGGTTGTTCCCGATCACTCTTGTCTTAACTGTAGTCTTGCGTCCTGTAACTTTTAGAATTCCTGAAGTAGAAATACCTTCCTTATCGAGCAAAGTTTCGAATATATGGCCTGAAGAATCATCTCCGGTAACGGAACAAAGAACAGGATGAGCGCCCAGCGCCTTAATATTGATGGCTACGTTTGCAGCTCCTCCGGGTCTTTCTTCCCTGCGGGATATATGCACTACCGGTACAGGGGCCTCCGGTGAAATGCGATCGACCTTTCCAAAAACATAAGAGTCGGTCATAACATCGCCGACTACCATGGCCTTAAGCCCTGCAAAAGATTGAATAATGTCGCTTGTCTTTATCTTGTTCTGCAAAACAACCGGATTTTAAGCGGCAAAGTTAACTGAATTTATGACTCAATGAAGCTTCGCAAGACTGACCTGTACACGCTTCATGGCCTCTTTGAGAAGCTCTTCAGAGGTAGCATACGATAGTCTCACACAATTACCATCTCCAAATGCATCTCCGGTAACCATGGAGACCCTTGCATCCTTCAGCAAGTACATACAAAATCCGGTTGCATTATCAATGATTGTACTGCCATCAGTTTTACCAAAAAAGTAACTCACATCCGGAAAAACATAGAATGCACCCATAGGCATATTTACTTTCAGACCCGTTACCTTTTTTAGTTCCGACACAACGAAGTCACGGCGGTGTTTATATGTTTCGCGCATCTGGTCGTAGAAACCGGTTCCCGATTGCAAAGCTGCCGTTGCTGCTTTTTGTGAGATGGAACTGGTGCCGGATGTGAACTGGCCCTGCATCTTATCACATGCGGCAGCAATCCATTTCGGAGCACCGATGTATCCGATGCGCCACCCGGTCATTGCATATCCTTTCGACACCCCATTCACCACAATCACACGGTCGCGGATAAAATCAAATTGAGCAATGCTCTCATGACCACCACCAAAATTAATGTGTTCGTATATCTCATCAGATATAACATACAGGTCTTCCTTTTCAGCAATCACTTTCGCCAGCGCTTCCAGTTCATCACGACTGTAAACCGAACCAGAAGGATTGCATGGTGACGAAAAAATCATCAGCTTCGATTTTGCCGTGATTGAATTTCGCAGCTGCTCAGGAGTAATCTTGTAATCGGAAGCAACTGTTGTTGGAATAAAAACCGCCTTTCCTTCAGCGAGCCTGATCATTTGAGTATAACTTACCCAATAAGGAGCCGGTACAATGACTTCTTCACCCGGGTTGACAAGACTCAAAACCACATTTGCAATTGACTGCTTGGCACCGGTTGAAACTACGACCTGGTCAGGCGCATAGTCAAGATTATTTTCGTTTTTAAACTTTGTTGAAATAGCCTGGCGCAGATCCGCAAAACCTGCAATGGGAGAGTACTTGGTAAAGCCATCATCAATCGCTTTTTTGGCGCTTTCGCGGATGTCGGCCGGAGTAACAAAATCAGGTTCACCCAGGCTCAGGCTGATCACATCCAGGCCTTGTTCCTGTAGCTCACGACTCAGTTTGGCCATGGCAATGGTTTGAGATTCAGCAAGGTGACTAATACGATCGGCGAGCTTTGACATGGGAAAACTGTAAGTCACAAAGCTATTAAGAATCTGGTGACAAGTGACTAGTGAGGGGTGGCTAGTGTCGAGTGAATAGCGAACGTGTTATTGATACAAAGTAACTATTGAGAGGACCTTGAAAGATAAAACCCGGTTAACCCAATATGAAAAATTATTATTCTGATTTTCAGAATCTTGAATTAAAAAGAACTGATTTTTATAAAAGGAGTCAAAATTCTTTATATCATTGTGATATCAAAATAATATCAACTATGAAAACTGAATCTTCGTTCTCTCCCTGGAACGGTTACCTGATGGCCGGCATTTGGCTGGCGATGCTTGCATTATCCATTACATGTTTTATCCAGCAACAATTTGTTATTGGAGCGATCGGCATCTTACTATTTATTTTCCTGACTATAGGCCTGATCATCGTCGATCCGAATGAATCGGTGGTGTTGGTGTTGTTCGGAACATACAAAGGAACAATAAAGCAAAACGGATTCTTTTGGATAAATCCATTTTTCGTGCGGAAGCGGATATCACTTAAAGCCCGCAACCTGAACGGAACGCCACTGAAAGTAAATGATAAAATCGGAAACCCGATTGAAATTGCGGCTGTGATTGTGTGGATGGTGAAAGATACTTTTAAAGCTGCATTCGAAGTTGACGATTATGCTCAGTATGTACATATACAGAGTGAAGCATCAGTAAGGCATCTGGCGGGAATTTGTCCGTATGATAATTTCGAAGATGAAAGTGCGGAAGTAACATTACGCGGTGGTTCCGGAAATGTGAACCGCCTGCTGGAAGAAGAGCTGAACGAACGGTTAGCTCCTGCAGGAATTGTAGTAATGGAAGCGCGTATCAGTCATCTCGCATATGCGCAGGAAATTGCCGGAGCTATGCTACAGCGTCAGCAGGCCACAGCTGTGGTTGCAGCACGTCGCCAGATCGTTGAAGGAGCCGTAGGAATGGTAGAGATGGCACTTATGAAATTGAAAGAAAAAGATTTTGTCAGTCTTGACGAAGAAAGGAAAGCTGCTATGGTCAGCAACCTGCTGGTAGTATTGTGTGGTGATAAAAATGTGAACCCTGTAATTAATGCGGGAACACTTCATAACTGAGCATGGCGGAGAAGGAGGAGAAGAAAGCGTTTGTATTGCGCATCAGTCAATCGACTCTGCGTGACCTGGAGAAATGGGCTGCAGATGAATTCCGCAGCGTGAACGGGCAGATCGAGTATTTGTTGCTGAAAGCACTTAGGGATGCGGGGAGGAAGAAAGAAAAATAGATTCAGTTCTCGGCGGAAACGGATGGGTACAGATTACAGATTCTTTGATAACCCGGAACGGATGTACGGATAGGTACGGATTACAGATTCTCTATTGACACGGAATCGGATGTACAGATTACAGATGGATTTTCGTGTTAATTAATCTGTAATCCGTACATCCGTTCCGCAGCGACCCGAATCCGTAATCCGTACCCATCCGTTCCGAGTCAATAAGTAATCCGTACCTTATATTTTACGATATTTGCACCCTGATTAATTTAAATTTTTATGGATCTCCCTCAGGGTGTTATTGATTTCCTGGTTTACCTGGCGCCGTCGTTGCTGGTATTCCTGACGGCCTTCTTCCTCGTTAAAAAATTTCTCGATACCGATCAACGGATGAAATATGCTGAGTTGAAACGGACAATGGATAATACACTGTTGCCGTTACGACTCCAGGCGTATGAACGCATTGTGTTGTTCCTGGAGCGTATTTCTCCAAACAATCTTTTGGTACGTGTTTACCAGCCTGGAATGAATGTAATGGAGTTTCACCGTGAAGTGCTGAATACCATCCGCACTGAATATGAACACAACATAACGCAACAGGTATATGTGACAAACAATGCCTGGAAAATTGTTCGTGATAACCGCGATGAGCTGATCAAGGTGATCAACCAATCGATGGAGAAATGCAATCCTTCCGCTTCCGGCGTGGAGCTGAGCAAGAAAGTTTTTGAGACCATGCTGCAGCGTGAGGAATTTCCCATCCAGCATGCCATCGACCAGATCAAGAATGAGGCGCATTCGCTGTTCTGATTGGTAACGTCATAGCATATACGATAAATAATGTCTGAAACAAAAACAGAACCCCGGAAGTATTTTACTGACTCCGGGATTGAAATTGCACGTATTTACAAAGGTGACGGTTCGAAGGATGATGCCGCAGAATTTCCGTTTACCCGCGGTGTGCAGTCCGATATGTACCGCTCGAAGTTATGGACCATGCGACAGTACGCAGGGTTCAGTACTGCGGAAGAATCCAACAGGCGCTACCGTTACCTGTTGTCGCAGGGAACTACCGGGTTGAGTGTAGCGTTCGACCTGCCCACACAGATCGGTTACGATTCCGATCATGCACTGGCCGAAGGCGAAGTCGGGAAAGCCGGAGTTGCTATCGATTCCCTGAAGGATATGGAACTGCTTTTCGATGGCATCAGCCTGGAAAATATTACTACCTCGATGACGATTAATGCATCGGCCTCGGTATTACTGTCCATGTATATCGCGTTAGCAAAGAAACAAGGTGCATCATTAAGAAAAATTTCAGGAACAGTTCAGAATGATATCCTGAAAGAATATGCTGCGAGGGGGACTTACATCTATCCGCCGAAACCTTCCATGCGCATCATCACCGATATTTTTGAATATTGTTCCAATGAGGTTCCAAAGTGGAACACCATTTCCGTATCGGGATACCACATCCGTGAAGCCGGTGCGACTGCAGTTCAGGAGCTGGCTTTTACACTGGCCGATGGAAAAGCATACCTGAAAGCGGCCATTGAAAAAGGTCTGGATATAAATGTTTTTGCAAAACGTATTTCATTTTTCTTCAATGCACATAACAATCTTTTTGAAGAGGTCGCAAAATTCCGCGCTGCCCGAACCATGTGGGCCCACATCACTAAAGAGCTCGGCGCCACCGATCCGCGTGCGATGATGCTGCGGTTCCATACACAAACAGGAGGATCCACGCTTACTGCACAACAACCGCTGAACAACATCATCCGTGTAACGGTACAGGCACTGGCTGCTGTACTGGGAGGAACACAATCGCTACACACCAATGGTTACGATGAAGCATTGTCGCTTCCTACTGAAGAAGCTGCAACCATCGCCCTGCGATCGCAGCAGATCCTCGCTTATGAGAGTGGTGCTGCTATGACTGTTGATCCGTTAGGTGGTTCACATTTCATTGAAGCGTTGACTAAAGAAGTCGAGCAGAAGGCGTGGGAATATATTCATCGCATCGATGAAATGGGAGGGGCAGTAGCTGCTATAGAAGCAGGATTCATCCAGCAGGAAATTGCCGCCTCCGCATACAAATACCAGCGCGATATCGAGACCGGTGAAAAGATTATTGTCGGTCAGAATAAATTTACTGCAGAGGAGTCACCGGTTGGAAAAGTTTTTTCTGTTGATGATTCCATACGCCAGGTGCAAACTGAAAAGCTGGCAGCTTTAAAAAATTCACGTGATATCAAATCGGTTGCCGCAGCACTCACTGCACTCGAACAATCGGCACGCGATAATTCCAACCTGATGCCGCATATCCTAACTGCCGTGGAAGCCTATGCCACGCTGGGAGAAATTTGTGATACGATGAGAAGAGTGTTTGGGGAATATAAATAATTTATTATGATCTTTATGATCACTTATGATGGATTAATTATGATTTTCCAATCACTCCTCATAAAGTTAATAGTAAATACCCAGCAGTCTGCAGTTTAACATATGTCAGGGTGAGCGGAGCCGAACCCCGAACCCCAAGCACTACTCTTCACTATCAGACTTCACCGGTACTTTATTTTCCGCGATGATCAAAAACACATCTTCATCATCTTTCTTCATGTGATATTTTTCGCGGGCGAATTTTTCGAGGTTAGCGGGATCTGACATCAGCTCGTGGATACTCTTTTTATTTTCTTCAATCTGCTGCTGGTAATATTCCTTGTCCACTTCAAGCTTTTTTAACTCCTGGCGGTAGGAGTACTGTGATATAAAATCGTTGCGATCGAAAAAAGTCATCCAAACCAGGAAAACCAGGATCGACAAAACATATTTATCCTTCAGCCAGGGCAACAACTTCGCAAACTTTTTCATGATATAAAGTTATATCCTAAAACGTAGGTCTGAGACAGGGCATTGTACAGTTATTTACATTGGATTGTTAGTATTTCATTTAACATACATTATTGATATTCAGTAAATAATGATCTATTTTCTACTGCATGATATGAACTGGAAGGGATAATGTTTTATACATTCGACCCCTTCAGGGTCGTGCGTAGTAAGTGTATGTTTTTTTATGAACATGCGATCCCTTCAGGATCGGGTATATTGAATAACATTAAACTTATAAGGAATATTGAATAGGTTAGTTTGATAACCCCGGACTTCAGTGGTGACTATATACGTGTTGCAGCCGGAAAGGAAAATTATGGAATATATTTTCCGTCTTTGTAGTACGTGATAGTATGTTTTGCAGTGTAGAAACGATTGGGTTTTTTATATTTTATTGCCCCACGAAATGATACATATTTAGTTTCTGAAACATGAAAATTGTTATCAATATAAGCAACCTTTCCATCAAAATTCTCATTAGTTGAAATTGCTAAAAAATTCCTGAATTGCAATGGTGTATCGCCCATAGAATAGGTTGCAGATATTTTTGGAATATCTGTAATATTTACAACCAACCGACATGGTTTTATTTCAGTCATAGCTTGGGGTGGTACTATTTCGATTCGTTCAGTTTTTACGCTTTTTGAAACTGATTTACCTTGACTAACCGGAACTCCGTAGAAATAACCTGACCGGGATGTATATTCGCTTTCTGTATTTGTTTCGTCTCTCCAGTAAGTCATACTTTTATGATTAGGTATATATGCAGATTGCTTTAAATCTACATATATTGGAACATTTAGTTTATTAAAAACCATAAAGCGCATTGAGCCCCCGTTAGCCCAAAAAATGTACATTATCCTTACTGTATCATTTTCAAATACTAACATATTATCCTTTGTAGGAACCTTATCTGAGGTTACAGTTGCAATTCTTGCCATATTGCAAGAGGCAAATATTATTAATAATAATAAATACAAAAAACGCTTCATATTGTTGGTTTTTATGGTTTTATAAAATATAAGGCATGTAAGTTAAATATTTTCAAATTAACTTTAACTTTGTATAAATAAAACCCGTTACCGGTAATCAGGTAACGGGCGCACATGAAGGGAGGTGTTAATGGTCTTGACTTATGAGATCAGCCACTCAATCCGCACCGCTGGAACGGCTGCCGGATTTACCTACAGCACGCTTCATTATTCTATTCTTTTTTAGTCGACACTACGGTAAAGTTGTTTTTAATATTAAGCTTGCGGAAATCATCATATAAATTTATCATACTTCCACCTCTTGATGCCCACTGAAGAACGGTATTAAAGGCCACTTCCATTTCGGTGAGATATGCCATGCGGCTGTCGGCGCCTCTCCTTCCCAATATGTTTTTTCTTTTACCTCTGGTTAGAAAGACATTTTTTTCTTCATAAATATATCCTCTGGCTCTTTTATTTTCTTTTCCTGATGGTAAATGTTTGGTCATAAGCCTGTGCATCCCTCTCCAATATAAATCATATTTCTTATCTGGATCATCTTTATTAGACGGCATAGTATATTTAACTAAACTTACTGATTTTACGCCACCATCGGTTAATTGAAGTTGTCCTCCTTTAGCTTTCCCTGTTTTCTCAAGAATTCGCCTTATGGTGGCGTTTTGTTTTTCTTCTTTTGTGATTTGCTCAGGCGTTTTTGTTTTTTTAACGCCATCATCGGCTTTAATTTCTTCTGGAAGTTTAGTTTTTTTCATACCTAATTATTTTTATTTTCAAATATAGTTTCCTTAATTATTTCAACGCTTGCATCGATTTTTTCTTGTTCCCATACGTTTGTATTTAAATTTTCTAATGTTTCTAAAACATCAGGAAAGTTAAAGCCCTTTTTTAAGAAGTATTTATTTTCCCCCTGTTCGTTCATTTCCCATAAATGAAAATCATAAATAATACTTGGGTGAACTTCGTGCTCTTTAGCAAAATTCTCAACTATAAAACTATCATAAATGAATGGTCTGATAAATTTTCGATTTTCTAGGGCGAATAAATATTCTCTTGCAAAATCGTTGGCAGCGTCTTCATTTAATAAAAACATATCAGGCTCTCCCGTTAAATGATATACTTGAATCTCGTCCAAATCACATAACACATGATGTAATTCATGCATTAGCGCAAACCATAAAGTAGGATAATTTTTATTTAAATCACTTAAAACTATACATGGTTTCTGGTTTACAAGCATGGTTGCCCCTCTCGCCTGTACTGTTGTTAAGTGAGGCTGGTAAATTGTAGTAACACCAACAGAGTATAAGGCTTTAATTACAGTTAGTAGGCCAGTCTTCTCATTCATTGTATATGGCCTGAGTTTAGGAACTAAATCAATCAACAATTCTGGATCGAATGCATTAGGGTTGTTAATTTTTTCAAAATGCAAATAGGCTGACTTAACCCAAAAATCACGCATTGTATTATCTGAATGATTTTTTGTCCTACTAAAGGCGGGGAATACAAAATTGGCTGTATATTCATAAATTGATTTAAATCCAAAAAATGTATTAATTCTTTTTTCAACAGCATCTAAATCTGATTTATTCTTAATGAATTTTTCTTTTTTCAAGGCCGCCAAATTAAAGTGCCGTGCTATATAGTTGTTTCTTTTAAGAATATTCAATTCATCTTGTGGTGGTGGGTTTTCGTTTTGAAATTTATTCAGAAGCCGATCTGTTGTAATACCTAAAAATTGACTTAACTTAACAATTGTTTTTACATCAACCCTAGAGCCTGTTCGGTTTAAAATGGCCATTAGTGATCGGTATTCTAAATTCAGTAATTTTTGTACATGAAGTTGTGATAAATTCAATTGTGACAGCCTTTTTTCAAATGCATCCTTAATTGATAGATCATCAATATTTTCGTTTGGTGGCTTATTCAACGCATGTTAGCCGACTAAAAAACGGTAAGCGATTCCAATGTAATGAAAAACTTTGCCGAAAACAGTTTTCCGCTACCGTCGGAACTGTTGCAGAGAACACTAAAATACCTCTTACAAAATGG
>JANWID010000321.1 GCA_025450095.1 Bacteroidia bacterium
ATACGGTAAGAAACAATATTCTGCCTGCGGATTTTTTTTATGATGACCCGGTAAATACAGTTATCGAAAATAATAATTACCCGGCAGGCGGAGGATTATCCGACACCAACCCCTGGTACATCAATCCTCAATATGTAAGTGCCATCGATATGCATGCTCAGAATTTCCAGCTGGCCGGTAAAGGAAATTTTCTTCCTAATGTTTTGTATGATATTGACAGCGTAGTTCGACCGAATCCTCCCACTATCGGCGCAAATGAAATCTGTATTGATGAAGATACTATTTCAGTTTATTGTGGTGATTCCATTCAGCTTGCATTTTGCGGACTTCCTCCGAATGGTAATTATTCATGGCAGCCAGGAACCGGGTTGAGCGATTCATCCATCGCAAGGCCACTTGCATCGCCTGGTTACGACATTTGGTACACAATAAATGATTCCATATCAGGTTTTACAGATTCGGTTTTTGTTGATGTAATTCCATTTCAGGTGCAGACGAATCCCGATACACTGATCCCTTGCGGCTTTAATATTATCCTGAGCGCGACTTATAACTCTGGTGCATCCTATTCATGGAGCCCTGCAACAGGGTTGACTGATTCAACTTCCTACCATACACTTGCCACGCCACTTATAACAACTACGTATATAGTTACTGCAACAGTGCCAGGTTGCACATCAATCGACAGTGTTATCATTACCGTGGATCCGCTTCCGCAGGCATTTGCGCAATACCAGCCAGTAGGACTTACTGCAAACTTTTTAAATTATTCCACCTGTGCGACATCGTATCTCTGGTATTTTGGAGATGGTGATTCGTCCGATTTGTTTGAACCATCACACACCTACCCTATCTGCGGAACCTATTTAATTATGATGATCGCATGCAACGCGGCGGGCTGTGATACCATAAGCGGCTATATTTATGTTTGTAATACCGGAATGCAGGAAGTGGAAGAATTTCTTGATTTGAAAATTTATCCCAATCCTACACAGGGGAATCTAAGTATCAGTATGGATACGCAACCGGAAAGTAATGAAATAATGCAGATTGAAATAAAGGATCTGCTGGGAAAAACAGTTTATTATAAAGAGGAAAATATTGCGGGACGTTTTGAAAACGAATTTGATTTATCGTACCTGGATAATGGATTGTATTTTTTAACTCTGACCATTGATATACATTCCATCCTGAAAAAAATAATTATTCAGAAATAACTGAATTAAATTTTCCACTGGTGGAAATAACAACGAAGTAAACGCAGAGACAAAGGTTAACCAAGAGCTCTTGTTAAACCAGGTTATCTTCGTTCCTTGGTTGTAAAAAAACAACAAAGTGAACGTAGTTACAAAGTTGAACCAAGAGTACTTTGTTTAACTTGGTTTACTTCGTCCCTTGGTTGTAAAAAAAAACAACAAAGTAAACGCAGATACGAAGGTTAACCAAGAGCTCTTTGTTAAACCAGGTTTTCTTCGTTCCCTGGTTGTTTTACTTTCATGTGTTTCATATTTTAGTAAAAAAATAACTCATGCCCAAGCCCGCCCCTAAAACAACCGAAAACTCATCCAGCGTTTCCGCATTTATCAAAAAAGTTTCCGACGTTCAAAAGCAACAGGATTCCCTTGCCTTGATAGAACTAATGAAAAAAGTCTCCGGCTTTGAACCGAAAATGTGGGGCCCTGCAATAGTTGGATTTGGAAGTTATCACTATAAATACGAAAGCGGTCATGAAGGTGATGCGCCACTGCTGGCATTCAGTCCGCGCAAAGCGGCTCTCTCCATTTACCTCTGCTCTCAATTCGATCAGCGGGAGGAGTTATTAAAAAAATTCGGAAAGCATAAATCAAGTAAGGGTTGTATTTATGTCAAAAAACTTTCGGATATCGATATAACCGTCTTTGAAAAGATGTTAAAGAATTCGCTGAAGTTTTCAAAAACAAAGATGTAACGAATTTACGAATGAATACGAATCTACGAATTACGAATAAACCAATTGGGGTGAAACCCATTCGTAACATTCGTAGATTCGTAGGGCGAAGCCCATTCGTATATTCGTTACACTGAGGACTATTTTCCACAAATTTTTTATCTATACCCCGTTAAATGCCATTTTCCGTCATTGGCATGATTGTTTGAAATAACATGGCGTAATTATTCATGTAGTCATGGTGAGCGGAGCCGAACCATGACGTTGAAGTAAAATGGAAGAAATAGAACATAACAGCAAAAAAGATATGGACCGGATTTCATTAAAGGAGGACTGGGAAATTTCGTGGTGGACACAAAGCTTCGGAGTTTCAAAAGAACAATTGGAAGAAGCTGTCCGTAAAGTCGGTGATAATGTTGAAAAAGTACGTGAGTATTTTTCAAAGAGGAATCAATAACCAATCATAAACGCACCTGCAAATTATATTTTCTTTTGAGCTACCTAACTTTTTAAAAATTGATTATCATGATTCATGTTAGCTTTAAATTTGAAGTAAGAATACTGCCCATGCTCGCAGTAGAAATCGAAAAAAGCATTAACGGATGCCTGATGAATAACCAGCAAAGTGATCATTCACTGGATGCAATTATCAGCATCGAATACCGTGGTCACGGTAGTGTTTGGTTTGATATACCATTGATCCTGCCATTGGAATTAATCCATCATATCATCAATATCGTTTTCGCTGAATTCCGGAACAGGCAGTTGATGCCTGGTGTGAATTAAAAAAGGAACGCGGATTTAACGGATTTAACGGAAAAATCGCGGATTTACTCTCTTAAAAGAATAAATCTGCGTAAATCCGCCTAATCCGTCAAATCCGCGATCCCGGTTTGGATTATTGCTTAACTATTTTCTGAACAAACCTACCGCTCTCACCGGTGATCACCAATTCATATACACTCGGAGCGAAGGAAGCGGGAATTGAAATTTCCTGGCCGGAAATGGCACCTGAAATTTCTCGCACACTCACCGACTGACCCAGTGTATTGTTCAACCGGATCTCAACACGCTGGCTTGCGAATTGATCCCCGAGTTTCAGAATTAATACATCACGAACCGGGTTGGGATAGGTAATGGTTGGATGTGCCGACGCATCAGCAAGTCCGACAGATGTAACTACAATAGTCTGGAAAGTAGTATCGCTACAGGTACCATCGTTAACGATCAGCACTACATTGTAAGTTCCATTAGCAGTGTATGTGTGTACCGGGTTTTGCAGTGGGGATGTATTACCATCATCAAAATCCCAGAACCAGCTTAACGATCCTGTGGAAAGATCCGTAAATGTGTATGTAACGCCAACAACTGTAAAGCTGTAGTCAGCAATAACGTTTGCAACATCAACTGTTACCGGCGTACGCGCACTTACACAGGGAGGTTCCTGCAATTCCCAATCATAGAAGTAATAATAATATCCGGGTGCACCGGCATTTGTTCCGGTAATGGAAACCAAACCGGCCAGGGTATATGGAAACATAGCACCACTGTTGTTACGGAACAGGTCCACCAAACCTTCACATCCCAGTTCCATGTTATTTCCAACAGGTAAATCAAAATCAAGTGTAACACGACTTGGACCATCCGGAATGTTCACGGTAACGGAATTAATTTGAATACCGTTTTCATCAATAAGCGTTATGGTACGCATTCCAGCTCCCTGTGCGTAAACTTTCACAGAAACCAGCTTCACCGGACTGTAACAGTTAAAGATCAGGTCGTGGTAATTGTTATTGTTAAAAATAGTACCACCACCAAAAGTGCTGTCATGCGGATCTGCATACTGCAATGCAGGGTAGATATCACTTTCAACATAGTACGTAGTGGTAGCAGTAAGTATAGGCGTTGTAAAACTACCGCCAGTGTAAACAGGAACACCTCCTGTGGGAGTAGCGAACCATACCAGTGAATCAACTCCTGTTGCAACTAGTGAAGCCGAAGTGTTCGGACAAATAGACACATTGGAAGATGAAGGTGCAGAAGGAATGTTTATGGTGATATACGAAACAATGGAATCCATGCTGGAACCAAAACCGTTCGTAGCGGTTAACGTTACCGTATATACGCCGCTTGTAGTGTAGGTGTACGAAGGGTTTTGTAATATTGATGTATTACCGTCACCGAAATCCCAGAGCCATCCGGTGGGACCGTTCAGACTCAGATCGGTGAACTGTATCACCCCGCTGCAACTCACGGTAGTGCTGGCAATAAAGTTTGCTGTAGGCGCCACATTCGAAAGCTGGCACTGCCAGTTGAATGCAAAACCGGCTTCTGTAACAAAAACATCGGAAGTCTGCACAACGGTGATGGAAGATCCGGTTGAAGAAACAGTTCCTCCATTGGGTAATCCGAAACCGGAATACTGACCAATCAGCGGGCTGGCTGCAGAAGGTCCGTCATAAATATACAGGTAATCAAAACCTGCCTCCATCGCAAATTGAGTAAATGTAAGTGTAACGGTACTGGCGCCTAAAGGTGCTATAGTGATCGTACTGGTTTCACTGTCTCCATAATTCGCGTTGGGACCCCCGGTATCAAATATCTGCCCGGCGCATGAAGTTTGAGTCTGGTTACTACCATTCGTTAAAATCACGATACAGGGATTTGCCGTATCGACATCGATATATGCAACTTTTAAAATAGAATCAATTCCGCAAGCACCGCCATCGGCAATCAGTTTCACATCATAGGTTCCATAATTTGCATAGGTATGTGTTGGAGCGGTTAATGTGCTTGTGGTACCATCACCGAAATCCCAGATATATGTTCCGCCGTTATTGGTAAGATTGGTGAAATCCACTTCAGCAGGAATCTGGCAGTATGAAGTTTGTGGTGCAGAAAAATCGCTGACCACACCAAAAATAAACGCGTTTCCAACTCCTACTGCATGCCATGCGTTAGTAACCTGCATAACGGGATTGGTACATGCGCCATAAAGATCGGCAGCTGACTGGATAGTATAGTAGCGGGCATCCGCATAATTAGCGTCCGGGAACATATACACCGACCAGGCATGGTATAATATTGCTGCAGCAGTATCAATTCCTATTTCCCCAACGTTATACACATCGTTCAGATCATTGGTACCGCTACCACCTTCGCTAACCAGGTAAAACCAGAAATTCAATACACCACTGTTGTTGTGAACTTCGTTGGGTGCATTCCAGAAAGTTCCACCGTAACAATCAGGATTCTGGAACTGATTCGGATCAGCCATATTCCGGAAAGGTGTTCCTCCTATTTCATCACCGATAAACCAGTTGATAGTTGCAGGTTGCTTTCCGTAATAACGGATGGCATTCCCAATACAATCGCTGAAGCCTTCATTGAGTGCTCCCGATTCATCTGCATAAACAAGGTTACAGGTATTCTCAGTGATGCCATGCGAAATTTCGTGACCGGTAATTTCAAGTGACGTGAGTGGTGTATAACCTCCGCCACCATCGCCGTAAGTCATAGAAGTTCCATCCCAGAACGCATTGGTAAAACCAACATCGTAATGCACATAGCTTAATAACTTCTGTCCATTATTGTCGAGGCTGTTCCGGTTGAATCGTGTCAGGTAAAAATCATAAGTCATTTCAGCTCCCCAATGAGCATCGGAGGCATATTCATCCTGTTGTGGATTGACATTATCCCAAAAATTATCGGTATCAGTGAAATCGGTATTTACATAATTGGTGCTCTGCTGGAGATTATAAGTTTCCACACCCAATCCGCGAGAACCATCGCGCAAGCGATATGTTGTGGCGTTAACACTGTCGGTAATCATGTTACGTGTGCCACTGTAAGCTGTAACTGCAGTTGCAGGAACATCAGTATCGTGAATACGGTTGAGCTTATAAATTACATCACCGGTAACAGCGTCAACAAAAACATAATTACGACTGAGCGGAACCTGTGCGTAGATATCGAATTTATAACAGAGGCGGAATTTATCAGAACGATAATCGCCATTCAATGGTGCATAAGCAAGAGTTGCTTTCGGATACCACGAAGCCGAGGGATCATGCTGCACTTCCTTCAGGTGATTTTCCCAGGAAGGAATTTGCCAACGATACGTTTGTGCGTTGATATGATTCAAAGCAGCCTGCAGGGCAGCTTCTTTTTGCATTGCAGCAACTGGTGTGGCAGAAATTTTATCGTACAGTCTTCCATTCACCGACATCACATAGCCCTGATTCACATGCACCAGGTACATGGATCCTTCAACAGGAATACCATTGATGGTTTGGCGATAACGGTAATGCTGCATTCCAACGGCATCTGTTTCAGAATTGATCAGTGAAAAACCATAGTTTGCCGGCAACCGGAGCGCACTATGTGCCCATTTTTCAAATTGTGCTAATGGAATTTCTAATCCCGCCCGGAACTTAACAAATTCCGGAACAGATGATTTTCCCGAATAACGGATTAATTCTGCACCCTGGATAGTTTTGTTGGCTTCAGCACCTTTAATTTCCCGTGCCTGTGATGGGAAATAAACAGATAATAAGGCAATGATGAAAATTGTAAATTTTTTCATGAATGTTTAATTAAGTTTTGAGGTAATTGTAAGACGTGAGAAGTGCAGAAATCTGTTGCACCGTCACGTATCGTATTCGGCGAACAAATCAATTTGAGAAGGTTAATGAATCATAAATGTATAAAAATTCTCCTAAACCCTGCAAATAGTCTCATTAATAAGGGTTTGAGTTAAAAAAATCCTGAGAAAACGGGGAAAAGGTCAATACCTTGAAGGATTCTGGTCGCGGCGAAACGGATGGGTACGGATTACAGATTCAAATCGACGCGGAGCGGATGTACGGATTACGGATTAAGGTCGACATTGAAACGGGTAATTATCGTACGGACGCCATGCTGGCGTCCGTAAAGTAAACAACACGGAATCGGATGTTTTAGTGTATGGACGCCATGCTGGCGTCCGATATGCAGAGTGCTGACGCCAGCATGGCGTCCGTACACTAAAAATTACTCATTCGGAGTTTTCCCTTTATCCGGTTTTGCAATTGCTTCTCGCATATCGGTATCGGCCTGGATGTTTTTCATTTTGTAATAATCCATAATACCGAGATTTCCATTTCGGAATGCCTCTGCCATTGCCTGTGGCACCTGTGCTTCGGCTTCGATTACTTTTGCACGTGCCTCCTGTGCCTTGGCCCGCATCTCCTGCTCCAGAGCAACCGCCATTGCGCGACGTTCCTCAGCTTTTGCCTGGGCAACTTTCAGGTCGGCACTCGCTTGTTCAGTCTGAAGTTTTGCACCAATGTTTTCGCCTACATCAATGTCAGCGATATCAATAGAAAGAATTTCAAAAGCAGTACCTGCATCCAAACCTTTATTCAAAACAGTTTTCGAAATCTGGTCCGGGTTTTCCAAAACGGTTTTATGATCATGTGCAGAACCAATGTTTGTTACAATACCTTCTCCTACCCTGGCCAGTATAGTTTCTTCACCTGCGCCACCAACAAGCTGATTGATGTTTGCGCGAACGGTAACACGTGCCTTCACTAAAAGCTGAATACCGTTTTTTGCCATCGCTGAAACCGGTGGCGTATCAATTACTCTCGGATTCACTGAAAGCTGTACTGCATCAAAAACATCGCGACCTGCCAGATCAATTGCCGTTGCTGTTTTAAAAGTCAGCGGGATGTTTGCCTTGTCGGCAGAAATCAATGCCTTGATTACATTGTTCACATTCCCTCCGGCAAGATAATGCGTTTCAATATCGTTACTCGTAATACTCAGTCCTGCTTTCGTTCCATTGATGAGTGCATTTACCACAATGCCGGGTGGAACTTTACGCAGACGCATCAATATCAGATCGAGGATGCTCACTTTCACATTTGAAAAAACCGCAGTGATCCACAGGTTAACAGGAACGAAATAAAGAAACAGGAAAAAGAGAATGATCGATGCAACAACGATCAGTACTAGAAATGGTAATGACATATAGAAAATTTTAAAGGGTAAGAGGTAAAAGTAAGTGAAATTCTGTTACGTTGGCTCGTAGTCGGCACTAGCTAGTCATCGGTAAAAGGTCGGCAGTCAGCAGTCGCCAATCGGCAGTCGGCTCCCGATAGCTATCGGGACGGCATTAAAAAGTCAGCGGTCAGAATTACTGCAGTTCGGTGGTTTTGATTTTTACAATCACCCTGTTTGGCAACACCTTGGTGACGATTACTTTGGAGCCGGCATCTATCATTTCCCCGGAGGTATTTGCTTCCACCCTGCTGCCATCAATAAGAATTGTTCCGGAAGGACGAAGTGCCGAAAGCGTTCTTCCTTCAGCACCTTCCTGGATGGAAAGTGACGTGATATCATTCACACGACTGTCTATCGTGCTTTTCAATCCATATCGCGTCCATGATTTGCTTTTCAGTGAAAAGTAAATGGTTAAAATTGTAACAACCAATGTTGCAATCAACGAAATGTTTCCTGCAGTGGTTCCTTCAGCGGCATACATCCAGACAATTCCAGCCATCAGAAATGCACCACCGATAATTCCCGCTATCATTCCCGGAAGCACCAGTATCTCCAGCACAAGGAGGAGAATACCTAAAAGAAGCAGACCAATTATTAAAATCACGTTGATACAGCTTTTTTTTTCGGAAATGTTATTCAATAGTAGCAGTAAGTCCCCTGTCAAGCAGCGCCTCGCACATCGGCCGGAGTCCGGTAAATTCACCGTCTTTCACCGAGCACTTGCCGTTGTAATGTATAATAAAAGTGCATTGTTCCGCCTGCAGCCGTTCGTGGCGACACACGGTAATAAGTGATTCGATAACAAAATCAAAAGTGTTAACCTCATCATTATAAATCACTATGTGATGCCGGTGTTCAACATCAGGGTCAATGACCAGACTATATTCTTCCTGGGTTTGGTTGTTTTTCATGAGGAAGTTTCATGTAAACAACAAATATAAGAAAATTACCGGAATTTTCCGGTGTCGGTGAGCTTACTCTTCAGCATCATCAACAGTCACCGCCAGTTCCATCGGAAGGCGTTGATCACCGGAATATGCCACAATAAAAGCATCGCGAAAACCTTGTTGAACAGTTGCCTCCTTCAAACGAATTGCGTTTTCATAACTGATTTCATTACCTGTGAGCACCTGCAATACACCCGCATCGGTACAGTTAAATTCAAGTTGCTTTACTCCCATCGATTCGTACTTCTTCCTGATAAGAGTTTCATCACGGCCGCGGAATGCACCCAGCTGAACTTTGAAAATTACATTTTGAGGTGCGGCAGCACTAACGGTTGAAGGTGTAGGTTCAGCAACAGGTGTTACTGTATTTGTTTGGGTAGCTTCCGTTTTTTCACGCTTACGTTTCTGCTTTGATTTTTCAGTTGTTACCCGAGTGGCTTGTGCTACCGTTGTTTTTGATGCTGTTAAAATTTCAGTCGCCGGAACTGGTGCAGGTAATGTTTCAACTTCAGGTTCTGATTTAACAGATTCAACCGGCGTTGGTGTTGTATTTGAAATTATAGATACCAACGGAGTATTTTCTTCAGGAGTATTTTCTTCCTTAATCACCGGTTCCACCATCTTCATCGGTTGGCGGTGCGGATCAGCAACAGCAATTTCATATTCCTTTGTCGCAAACGGTTTATTCAAGGCAAGCAATTGTGCATGAACAATTGTTTCGGTAGTGCGCGTGATAGTAGGTTCGGTGGAAGCAACGGGAGATTGTATAATCGTGGAAGTGTCTTTGGACTGGGATTCTTTTGTTACAGAAACTACAGAAACCAAAGGCTGAGAATTTTCTTTTGTTTGTAAAGATGTGGTAGCGTCTTTCGATTTGGATTCTTTTGTTACAGGAACTACAGAAACCAAAGGCTGAGAATTTTCTTTTGTTTGTGGAGCTGTGGAAGCTTCTTTCAATTTGGATTC
The DNA here is from genome assembly GCA_025450095.1 of Bacteroidia bacterium. The sequence goes on from JANWID010000321.1 coordinate 9,886, forward strand.
TTTCGAAACTGGTACTACGGAAACCAAAGGCTGCGAAACTTCTTTTGTATTTGTATTGGGTATTTCAGTTGAAGCATCAGCAAGGGGCGCTTCCGCGGAAACAGGATTCTTTTCCTGTGAAATATTTTTCACCGGAGTTTCTGTATTTTCCACTGGTTGGGTTTTCTGAGCGACAACAGGTGTTGCAGTTTCTGGAACCCGTGTGTTAATCACCAGCGATTCTTTTCCCTTCGGACTACGTGTTAGTTGAATTTCCTGGATAACCTTCCCACCAGTAATGGATGAAAGATCCACCAGCGATTCCGAATCAGTGAAACCTGCAATTTTTACCTGGTACAACAATTTGGATGGTACCGGCAACTTCATAAAATATGTTCCGTTATGACCGGAACGGAATTGTGCCATCAGGGAACGATCGTCATAATTCAGAACGGTGATCTTTGCTTCAGAACCGTCGAGCGCGGCAGGGCAATGGAACGAACCATTGATAGAAACAAAGCTACGGTCCTCGCGGATCACGGATGCAGTATATACTTTACATTTACCAGAAGGTGATTCTCTGTCGGATGAAAAATATGTGGAATTACTTACCGGATTCGGAACATAGAAGTAATCATCGCCGGGTGAATTCACCGGTGTTCCCATACCCACAGGCTCCGACCATTTTCCGGTAGTCTGGTCGAATTCACTTTTGAATATATCGTAACCGCCGGTACTGCGGCTTCCATTCGAACTGAAATAAAGTGTCTTACCATTATCTACCAGAACCGGAAAAGCTTCATCACCTTTTGTATTGACAGATTCACCAATCGGTTCCGGAAACTTCCACAATCCGGAAGCATCTTTTTCGACACGGAAAATATCCAGTCCGTTTTCTCCTGTAACCGAAGGACCGGTAAATACCATTTCCTTACCACTACTGCAAAGGAATAATAACGAACATTCGAAACGATCTTTTGTCAGTTTGTTCTCATATTCCTTTGGAAGCTTCAGGAACCTGCCTGTTTCAGCAATGTTTTTATATTGAGTAAAAAAATCAGTGCGTGTAACTTCATATTCCTGAAGAATGCTGTGACGTGATAATGAAAGGTCGTTGTTGAGATTAATAGCATTATGACACATGGCGATAATCTGCTCTCCGCCTGAATCAGTCCATACCTGCCGGTTAACAGCAGTCTTGTATTTCTGGATCGTGTTAATGGCCTCTTCATAACGATAAGCACGGTGCAGCGCCATTCCAAGATATAACCAGGCATTTAATGGTACACCCGATGATTGCGTGGCTATGGTTAGAAACCTTACAGCATCAGCTTTATCGCCATCAACTTTTAAAAGACAAACTCCGAGGCAATAATTATAATATGCATTGTCGGGACGATTACTGACCGCCTGTGAGAATAGCGGCAGTGCCTTTTCGTAATTCTTTGAATCGAAATATTTTTCAGCCTGTTTGAGCTGGTCCTCTTCGGTGACGACACGGCCACCCTGAGCGAAGACGTTACCATTCAACAGCACAATGGCTGTGAACAATGTTAGAAGTTTTAAAATCAGGTTCCTCATAGGAAGTTCAGAGGTTTTAGGATGATTTGTACGTAAATCTTACATTTTAGGTTACAGAGCTTAGCAGGCAGCGGGCAGTCGGCAGCGGGCAGTCGGCAGCTGGCAGTTTGCAGGCTCGCGAACGCGGCCGCGCAATCCCGACCGCCTTTGTGCACATCGGGACGGCAGTACGATATCATGTAGGGACAGCATGTTGCTGTCCGAACGAAATAGTTACAGCATGCTGCCTTCCTTACTATTAAGGTCACTAGTCATGGTGAGCGGAGTCGAACCATGACGTTCCGTGGATTATTAAAATATTAGCGGTAATTTTGGCCTCCCCGGCCCAAATAATTCAATACAGGGTATGACAAAATCAATTCATTAGAAAAAATCAAAAAATTATGCGTTTAAATAAATTTTGCCTGATAGTTTTATCAATCCTGGTTGGATTTAATGTAGCATGTGAAAATAATAAGGAAGGGTGCAAGGATCCGATATCAATTAATTATGATCCTGAAGCGGAAGATGATAATGGTACATGCCAGTATGGAGGAACCGGTGGCTCAACAATATTTGTTCTCTCTCCCGAACATCATCTTCAGCCTATTTTCAGTTCAGCTTCATACCCTGACAGTGCGTTCATTAAATTTAATGCTACCTCGTTCCCGGGCGACAATCCTGCATTGAATGACCTTATAGCAGAAGGTGAAGATGGAGAAGATCATGTTCATGTTCCCGACATGAAACCCGGCAAATACTATGTATTCATGACCGGTTGGGACACAACAATAAATGAAAGGGTTATTGGCGGACTCCCGATCGTGGTAACAGCTACATCCGGTG